>JAHJXC010000013.1 GCA_018827845.1 Patescibacteria group bacterium | reverse complement strand
TGATTTAAGTTCTTTTAAAAATTTGATGCTTTCATTTCCTTCCAAGGAAAATTTTTCTTTGGATTTTGTGAGCATCAAATCTAAAAATATCAAACAGGGGCTGGTTTCGGGATTTTCTATTATTTTTTTCGCTGCTGCCAAATCAGGCGCTATCTGAATTTCATAATTCCCCTTAGCCCCATGTACCCAAAAAATATCCTTGAAAAGAATCTGGATAAACTCATCATCGTCTATCAGTAAAATTTTTATTTTTTCCTCAATTTTTTTCATCTTCCTCTTTTTTGTTAGTTCCTAAAATTGACTCCAGTTTATCCTTTAGCCGCAAACTGGTTCCGATTTTCAAACCCACGCCGTAATTGGCTCTGGGAAAGTTCAGAGCTTTAACAAAATGTTCAGTAGTTATGATATTTCTTACTCTTTCTTCAATGAGTTCATCCATTTGGATTCTTTGCAAGGCGGTTATTTTAAATTTCAAATTTTTTGTCAGCCAAATATAAATATCCTCTATCTCGGACTTGAGCGGCGCGTTGGGATTGCTGTTCATTCTTTCAAAAAGGCTCTTCAAGCTTTCTTCTCTTTTTGCCATCTCTTCCACTTCTCTAGTAATCTTCTCAGCCTTTTGTTTCCAAAGCCCTACCCCGCCTTGTTTAAAAGGCCTGTCTAAAACTGCCCTGAAAATATCCGCGTCAATCTGCTTTTTTAATAATTGTATCAGAAAATACTCCAATCTTTTAATTTCCTCGTCTGAATATCCTCTTAGAACATAGTGGGCTATAGTTTTGGCGCGCGCTTCAGCCGCCTGAAGTTCGGGAAAAAGTTTTTTGTAATAATAAGACGATGCGCCTTTTTTAACTGTTTCCGGCCCCCTGCTTTCTATTCTGGTAATAGCGCCGTCGCGCATATAAAAAATCCTGTTAACATCTCTCAAGCTCCACGCCTCATGAGTGACCATGATTATTGTCTGGCCGTCTTTTTGATTAAGTTCTTTTAAGAAATCCAAAACCTTGTTGGCATTAGCAGAATCCAGATTACCCAAGGGTTCGTCAGCCAGCATAATAGGGGGGTTATTAGCCATGGCTCTGGCAATGCCAACTCTTTGCTGCTGGCCTCCGGATAATTCATGAGGATAACGATAAGCAAGTTCAGCGATTCCCAAACGATTAAGAATTTCAAGAGTGCGTTTTTTCCTGACATCAAAAGAAATGCCCAAAAAAGCCATGGGCAAAGCAACATTTTCCAGCACAGTAATTGAAGGAATCAGATTGAAATTCTGAAAAATAATGCCTACGCCCAATTGGCGAAAAACAGCCAGTTCTTGCTGGGAAAATTCTGCCAGGTCTCTGTTGTTTATCAAAATCTTGCCGGATGTGGCCTGTTCTATGCCTGCAATAGTGTAGAGTAGAGTTGATTTTCCGCATCCAGAAGGACCGAAAAAGGCCACATATTCGCCTTTTTTTATCCCTAAATCTATGTTTTTCAAGGCATGGGTTTCAGAGGTTTTTCCTTTGTCATAAAAGAAATTCACATTCTCAAATTTTATTATTTCCGAAGCCATGTTAGAATAATCATAACATGGATCCAGAGAAAACAAAGCCGGAAAACTATTTTTCTGTGGAAAAAGGCCAGCTAGCCAAAGGGTCTCATCATTTAAGCATTCGGGACCTTTTTGCGCTTTCTTTAAGGGTTTTTCGCACCAACCCCACAAGAACAATATTAACGATTCTTGGCATTTCTTTGGGTGTTGGCACTGTTCTTTTTCTCATCTCTTTAGGTTACGGCCTTCAATACATTCTCATCGGCAAACTTGCAGCCACAGAAGATTCTTTAGTCACCTTGGATACCTATTATCCCACTGAAAGCAATCTCAATATTAGTTATCAGGATATTGATAAAATCAGCAAACTGGAAGGCGTCAAGGAAATAAGCCCGGTGGCTGAATTCACAGGCGAGATAACTCACGGAGAATATTCGGGATTTGTAACAGTAAAAATTATTGATTCAAGTTATTTCCGTTTGTCAGGCTCAGCGCCTGATTTTGGAGCGCCTTTTAAGGAAAACGAAAAAAAGGTTGTCATTTCAAGCACTGCGCTTTCTCTTCTTAATCTTTCTGACAATGAAACATCTTTGGACAAGGAGTTTTCTTTCAAAATATTTTACCCGAAAAGCGCTGGGGATTCTTTGGAAACAGAAATCATTGATATTCCCAGGGCTATTCCTGTTTCAGGAATTAGCAAGGAAGAATTTCAACAGCCTTTTGTGCTGATACCTTCTTCTTTGATTGGCAAGAATCCTCCGTATTTTCAGCGCCTTCTTGTAAAAGCAGACAGCGTGGAAAGCGTAGAGCCGCTAAGGGACAAACTTGTTGACATGGGTTTTTTGATTTCAGCAAAAATAGATTTGGTCAATCAGACAAAAAAAATAATGTCAGTCATTACTATTATCCTTGGTGTTTTTGGCATCACCGCGCTTGTGGTCTCTGCTATCGGAATGTTCAACACTATGATTATCGGATTTTTGGAAAGAATCTTTGAAGTTGGCATTATGAAGGCCGTTGGCGCGACTTCCAGAGATATCCGCAATCTCTTTTTAATGGAGTCGCTGATGATGGGCGTTTTAGGAGGAGGACTGGGCATTTTAATCGGAGTTGGCGCGGGAGAAATTTTCAATCTCGGCCTTAATATCCTGGCCAAGAGTCTGGGCGGCAAAGCCATTAGTTTGTTCATCAGGCCCTGGTGGTTTTTGGCCTTGATTATGGGAGTTTCCAGTTTAATCGGAATCATGTCAGGGTTTTGGCCAGCCCGGCGCGCCTCCAGGCTCTCTCCCAGAGAGGCGTTCACAAAGAAATAGATTATCCACAGCGCCCAAAAAATCTATGAATTGCATGAAATTTTTGGTATAATAAAAGCATGGATTACGAAACACCAGATATAAAATCACAAGCTTCAAATATCAAATAACAAACAAATTACAATGAACGAAATTACAAATTCAAAACAGTATGATTTAGAGGATAGAACATTAGATTTTGGCAAAAATACAATAAAATTATGCAAAACGCTACCAAAAAATATTATAAATTTAGAACTAATTAAACAATTAATGAGGTCGAGCTGTTCAATAGGCGCAAATTACAGAGAAGCCAATGATGCTATAAGCAAGAAAGATTTTTTGCACAGAACAAGAATTGCCAGAAAGGAAGCCAGAGAAACAACTTATTGGCTAAACCTAATTCTAGAATCTAATCCAGAGTTTAATAATCAAATAAAAGTATTAATAAAAGAATGCCAGGAATTAAGAAATATATTATCAGCCATATTAACAAAATCAGAAAAACAGGTTTGAAATTTAATTATTGTAATTTGAGATTTGTTTGTTATTTGCCCGCCTGCATCAGCTATGCTGAAAGCATTGCGGGCAGGTAAATTGTTATTTGTAATTTAATAAAGTAATTATGGCAAAAAAGGTTAGGAGATTTAGAAAGATTATTGATCATCTGAAAAAGCCATTGCTGGTGGGTATTTTGATAATTTTATTGCTTTCCTCTTTTGTGGCGGATTATCATCTTGCGTAAGTTAGCAAAAAGTTTATAATAAATAATATGTCTACTATGCTTCAAGAGAAAAAAATAGAAAAAATAGTTGAGAAAGTTACGTTTCGGGTGCTTAAAAGAATGTTAAAGAAAATTGATGAAACCGCTTTTGTTGCGCAGAAAGGCGGGAGTTTTAATTTTCTTTTTAGAGAGCCCGATTTATATTCTCATAAATTAATAAAATTATGATTAAGAAAAATAAGAAAAATTTGAATAATACTGAGAAGCGATATACTAATGTTTTATTAGAAAACATGGATTCTAAAATTGATGTTTTATTGGAAGGACATCAGGTTTTGGATGGAAAAATTGAAAAAGTAGATAAAAAAATTGAAGATTTCAGAGA
>JAHJXC010000001.1 GCA_018827845.1 Patescibacteria group bacterium | reverse complement strand
CCAATTCATTCAATTTTGAAATTTTTCTTCCGTCAAATTCCATTCTTAAAAGATACCTTGACACGTGTCCCTCCTTTTTCAATTCTCTACTTTTATTTCTACCACGAATCTTAAGATTTTTTGAGCCTTATTATGAAATTGTCCTCAAGCCAGTGTCTAAGATGATCATCTAATTGTACAGGTTTTATCCATCGTAGCCTGTTAATTACCAGTTCAGTCATAATTCCCGCTGGTAGTTTTGCATAATACTTTTCGTTATCTATTGATGCTATGAGATTACCGTTTGAGTCAATTTTCCATAACCTTTTACCGATTAAGCTAATAGATGTTTTTTTCATATCCCCTCCTTTCAATTTACTATCTAATTGTAATTCTTACCATCTCTGCCAAAATTTTGCAACCCAAACCCAAACAGATTACTCCAAAATCTTACGATCGTGAGAAAATGGAATAATCTCAAAAAACAAATCCCTAGGGTTTACCCTAGGGTATTCCCTAGGAAAAGAAAAGAGCGGGTTTTAGACCCGCTTCATAAGTTGGCTTGTATCAAATTTTTTTGTAAATTTAATTACGGCTTTCAATTCTTTTACTTTCTTTGTATTTCCTTCTTTCTTCATTTTTTTTAGTTCGTCTTTTAACATATTCATCAAATTATCATGTCTTTCTTTGAACCATCCTCTCCTTCTTCTCATCATTCTCCAATGCCAACGAGGCATCCCGTCTGGTATTTTATTACCACGAGAATCAACTCTATTGGGAATTTTGGCATCTTCTTTTGAAGCACCAGTTATTATTTTATGAAGATCAGTAATGGTCTCAATCTCCTCTCTAGTCTTGCATTTCTCTGTTATTTCAACTAAGGCCTGGATTTTCTTTACATCTTTATCAACATCTTTCTTTTTCATGCAATACCTCCTTTTTAATTTGCTCTCTCCTCTATTTCTATCATTTCTCTCAAAATTTTGCAAGGTGCTTTATTTTTTCTTATTTTTTGACCTTTTTTCTTGAAACTTATACATTGTTACTAAAAGCGGCGAGGCGAGAAAGATTGAGGAATAAGTTCCGATTGCTACGCCGATGGCAAGAGCAAGAGAAAACCATTTTGTTGTTTCTCCGCCGAAAAAGAAAATTGCGAAAAGCACAATGAGTACTGTTATAGAGGTGTTGATTGAGCGCGTGATAGTTTGATTAACGCTAATACCGACTGTTTCTTCAAAATCATTGCCTATTCCTTTTCTCAGGTTTTCGCGAACGCGGTCAAAAACAACGATTGTATCATGCACTGAAAAACCAAGAATTGTCAGCAAGGCAGTGATAAATAAAACATCTATTTCCACTCCCAAAAATTTTCCCAAAACTACAAAAACCCCAAAGGGTATGGACACATCATGAATGAGAGCAACGACAGCCATTAATCCGAATTTAAAAGAAGAAACCCCTCGGTCTCCTCGGGGCAAGCCGCCAGAAACTTTCCTAAAGGCAAAAGCAATATAGAGAATAATCATTATTACCACTAGTACGATAGCAATCCATGATTTCTGGCGCAATTCCTCACCTATAACTGGGCCGATAGAATCAAAACGCACTTCATTTAATTCCCCTTCCGAAACAAGCACAGAAAGAAGTTGCTGGTGTTCATCTTCTGTTAAATCTTTTGAACGCGCAATCAATCCATTGTCACCAGTAGGCTGAAGAACGACATTGCCCAGATCAAGAGATTTAGTTTTCTCCTGTAAAACTGATATATCGGGCCGCGTATTTATATATTCAACTTCAAGCAAAGACCCGCCAGTAAAATCAATGCCTAGTCTAAGCCCGAAATAAAAGATGGAAAAAATGCTTGCTGCTACAAATAATCCTGAAATCGCATACCAAATTTTTCTATTTTTTACAATGCCCATAAAAATTGTGATAATTTACTTTCTCCTTTTACTCCTAAAGCAATTAAAAATGTCCTAGAAACCGTAATGGCTGAAAACATACTAACTAAAACTCCTATACCAAGAGTTAAAGCAAATCCCTTAACCATACTGGTACCCATCCAATAAAGAATAACAGCGCTGATAATGCTGGAAACATTGGAATCACGGATCGAGAGCCAGGCTCGGGAAAATCCTTCAGAAATAGCTGCTGTCAGATCTTTACCGCTTTTTCTTTCCTCTTTCATTCTTTCAAAAATAAGAATATTGGCATCGACAGCCATACCCACTGACAATATAAAACCAGCAATGCCGGCAGCAGTAAGGGTAACCGGGATAATTTTGAAAATTCCTAATAACAAGACGACATAAACAGATAAAGCAATAACAGCGATCAATCCCGGCAAACGATACCAGAAAATCAGGAACAAAGCCACTAAAATAATTCCATATATTCCTGCATTAATTCCCTTAAATAAAACTTTTTCGCCCAAGGTTGGGCCAATGCTTTGCTGGGAAATAAGAGTTATGGGAACAGGCAGAGCCCCTGAATTAAGACGCTGGACTAAAGTTTTAACTTCTTGCGGAGTAAATTGGCCAGTTATCTGCGCCTTACCATTCGGTATTTCTTCCCGTATTACTGGAGTACTTATGGGAGCGCCATCCAAAAAAATTGCCAGGCGCTTGCCAATATTTTCTTTTGTTATTTTTGCAAAAAGATCTCCGCCTTCGCTGTTAAATTCAAGGGATACATAAGGCTCAAAAGTTGTTTGATTAAATTCAACTGTTGCTTTTTCTAAATATCTTCCATCAAGGCCTGTTCCTAAAAAGGCGTCTGTCAGCAATGTATCCTCTTTTATTTCTATGTTTGGGTTTTCTATTCTGAATTCCAAAAAGGGAGTTTCGCCAATCATTTTGATGGCCTGATTAACATCAGTCACGCCCGGCAATTCTACAATCAATCTCTGCTCCCTATGCTCTGCGGTTTTTAAAATTCCTTTTTGTTCAATCTGCACCAAGGGTTCGGCAACTCCAAAAAGATTCACTCTTCTTTCAATAACATCCCTTAATCCTGACATGGCGCCGCTAACTTCGCCGGAATCAATGCCAGAAATATCCGCTTTATAAACAAGATGGGCCCCGCCCTTCAGATCAAGGCCGAGCTTAAAAGGCAGAGAAAATATGGATTCTGGCTTGAAAACATGGAGGGCGTCAAAATAGCCGATTGCTAAGCCGGCTATTAAAAGCAGTATCGCAATAATCCTATATTTCACCATTGAATTTTATATTATAATTTTTTAAAAAATTTTGCAACCAAGACAGAAGAAATTACTCCTATTACTGCCCCGGCTAAAATATCTAAGGGCCAGTGGATGCCGGCGATTACGCGCGCCAATCCTATCAACAAAGCGCCAGCAAAAAACAAAATTGACCAGCGCTTATGATGGAAGTAAACAGACATAGCTAAAGCAAAGAAAAAAGCGGCGTGCCCTGAAGGGAAAGAACCAGTAGCTTCATGAGAAATTAATGGAACAATATCACTATTTACAAATGGCCGAGGAATATAATAAAAATATCTGATTATTTCTGTAAAAATTACGCGAGCAATAAAAACTGAAAAGCCGGCAAATATTATAAATTTAATTTTTGATCTTCTGTCTTTTTTAGAAAAAATCAAAAGCAATAAAAAAATCGCAACGATAATATACGGCAGATATTGGGCGCAAAAAATTATTAAGGAATTCATTTATTTAATTCTACCAGATTTTTAAAAACCATTGCTACGGTAATTGGGCCGATGCCGCCAAGGATAGACGTAAACAATGAAGATTTTTCTGCCACTTTTGGATCAATATCACCGCCTGCATCAATAGCAATAACTCCATCTTTCACCATATCCGCAATAATCAAATTCGGCTTGCCTACGCCAGAAACAATAATATCCGCCTCTTTTGTGTATTTTAAGATATTTGGAGTGGAACTTCTCAAAACAGAAACTGTCGCCCCCTGATTGATAAACCATATAGCAGCCGGCTTGCCCACTAAAATTCCGGCACCCAAAATAACAACATTTTTATTTTTTATATCAATATTATTTCTGTCTAGGATCTCTTTAATAGCAGCGACCACAGGTGTTAAACATTTATTCCTGTTCTCAGAAAGAACATCAACATCTTTTTTTTGAGGAATGCTGTTGAGAATATATTGCGTGTTTATGTGCTGAGGCAGAGGCAATTGAATTATTACGCCTGAATTTTCTTTTATATGGCAAATTTCCGCCATTTTCTTGCGCAGTTTATTGGTTGTTATATCTGCCGGCAAATTATAAACTTTGGTTTTAACGCCTATTTCCTCGGCAAATTTAATTTTCCTTTCAATAAACTTCCGGGAAATCGGATCTTCGCCTATTTGAACAATGGCCAGTTTTAACTTTTTACCACTTGCCTCAAATCCTTTTTTCAGAGAATTTTTTATCTCCTCCGCAATTTTTTTCCCGTCAATTATCATCCCGGTTAGTACAAATTCAAATTATTCTTATAATAACTCTTCAACCTTTTGGCTAAAAATCTGCGCCCGCCAGTGACTTTAAAATACTCCTCTCTCCTTTTTGCATCTTCTTGACTCAAACATGCTTCATAATATACAAGCCTTAAGGGCGCTCTGTGTTTTGTGGAGATATTTTTTCCAGAATTATGTTCTTCTAATCTTCTTCTTAAATTGTTGGTATAACCAATATACTGCTTTTTGTCTTTTAAACTCTGTAATACATAAACATAGAAGAACACATTTGAATTTGTCCTACCGGGCATAAAAACAGAATAACATAATCAGATAAAATAACAAAACTCAACGCTTAAAAAGAAAAACGGCAAAGGTTAAACCTTTGCCGATAATTTATCCTCTCGCTTTTGCATGTTTACCTTCCCGGGTAAAAAGGATGATCGTAACTGCACTAACGCCCTTTTCATCAGAACTATAGCTATTAAATACACCTCTTTCTATGCCAAGTTTAAGTTTATTTCTATCTTCCTGATTTTCAGCGAGAAGATCTACATAACACAAATGCGTCATATCAGTTATTTCAACCTTCATTTTTCACTACCTCCTTTTTGCAATACTTTAGTTCTTATTTACTTATAGCAGTCTTAATATGCGTTGTCAATTCGGAAATTTTTATCCTCTCCTGCTTGCCGGTGTCGCGGTCGCGGATGGTAACTGTATCAT
>JAHJXC010000012.1 GCA_018827845.1 Patescibacteria group bacterium | reverse complement strand
TGAGCAAAATCCAAACAATGCGCAGTATCGCGTCAGTTTGGCAGCAAGTTATCTGCAAATCAATGAGAGAGAAAAAGCCATTGAGCAGCTGGAAAAAACAATTGAACTGGAACCTGAATTCAAACAGCAGGGCGAGTATTACATCAACGAAATCCGCGCCGGCCGAAACCCCTAAAATCGTCGGACGTGTCGGACGTCGCACGTCCGAATGTATCCAAAATGAAAGGCGATATTTTCCATATTTTAAATAGAGGAGTGGAGAAAAGAAAAATTTTTCTTGATGAAGAAGATTATCTTCGTTTTGTCTATAATCTGTACGATTTTAATGATATTAATAATGTTGTAGATTCTTATTATCAACGGAGAGAAAAGTCCTTATCGGACGTGCGACGTCCGAATAATGAAATCGTTGATGTCCTTTGTTGGTGCCTAATGCCTAATCATATTCATTTACTAGTTCAGGAAAAAGTTAATGGCGGTACTAGTCTATATTCAAAAAAAATAATTGGTGGATATACAAAATATTTTAATGACAGCAATGAAAGAAGCGGGGTTTTATTTCAAGGGAGATCAAAAATAATTCTAATTAAAAAAGATAAACATTTTATACATATGCCATATTATATTTTTTCTAATCCTGTTAAATTAATAGAATCTTATTGGAAAGAAAAGGGAATAAAAAATTCCAAAAAGGCAATTCAGTTTTTGGAAAATTATAAATGGTCTAGTTTCTCAGATATTACCGGCAAAGACAATTTTCCTTTCATAATCAATAAAAAATTATTTTTTGAATTTTTTGATACCAATAAAAAACAATTTAAAAAAGATTTTTTTGAATGGCTAAATATTGTTTAACTGTTGGACGTGCGACGTCCAACAACGTCCAACACGGTGGTTTGTAGTTTTCCTGTTTATGTAATAATATAGATTTGAAAGGTCATAAGGGTTTGTGATTGCGTCAAATTTCATTATAACTAATAAAAAATATGGAAAATTACGAAAAAAAATTTGTAGTAAACCATGAAGGTGATATAAAAATGGAAGAATTTACAGATGAAGAAAGTGAAAAATTAATAAGAAAATTGTCCTCCAAAAAAGGAATAATTGCATTAGATGAAAAGGGTAATCTTGTGCTTAAAGATTCAAATGGATTAATTTTGGAAGTGTTGAATGAAAAAAAATAAATTTGCCCCGAAATCGTAAGTCGGGGCGGTTTTATCCACATTGAGTTGACTTTTTAGGTAAAATTTGCTATACAGTAAATGTGAGTGTTTTCCGACCTTGTGTCGGAAGTACAATACATGTCTGCATAAGCCCCGACCTTGCGTCGGGGTTTGTGTTTTCAGGCAGTATTCTTTATACTAAAAATATCCCGTATAGCTACGGCTGGTGGCAGCACTCACATAAAGACATTGTATTGGAGTATACTCCACCAGCCATAGCTGTACGGGGAAATATTATGAGATATACCTGGGTTACAATTGCAATTTTGGCCATCTGGATTGCTGCTTCAGTGCTTGTTGTTTATTCACGCATCACCAACCCGGAAACATTCTTCCTTTTTACGGTTCTTGCGACCGTTATTATCGCTTCAGTCGGCTTTAAATCTGCTTACTAAAAATTCAGAAAGAATTATGTTTTTAAAAAAATTATTTCAATGCATTTGGACAATTTTCTCTCTGCTGTTTAAGCGCTTGACCGGTCCGATAAAAATGCGGATCTTTTTTGAAAGAATGGGCGGGGCTTTTATGCGGCTGGGGCAGATTCTGGCATTGCGCCAGGATTTTTTGTCTTACAGATACACTCAAGAATTATTAAAATTATCAACCCAGATACCTCCTCTTCCTTATTTCCAGATGCAGAAAGTTTTTATTAAAGAAAAAGGCATGGCTACGGAATCTTTTTTTGCTGAATTTAATAGTCAGCCCGTTGCTTCCACGCCCCTTGCCCAAGTCTATAAGGCTTATCTTAAAGACGGAACAAAAGTGGCTGTAAAAATCCAGAGACCGGAAACAAAACAAGTCTTTGAGGAAGATTTTAAGGCCATGATATTCCTGGCCTTTATTGCCGATTTATTCAGAATTTTTTCCAGGGTTCATTTGCAGGAAATAGTATCAGAATTTATTTGCTGGTCTAAATATGAACTGGATTTTACCATTGAATCCCGCAATGGTTATATTATTTACAAGCACAGCGAAGAGCACCCAAGAACGGTTGTGCCCAGGCAGTATTTGGAGCTATCTTCCAGCAGGGTGCTCATCCAGGAATTTATTGAAAACGGAATTTTTGTTAATAACCTGCTTCAACAAAAAAGAGATGATATTGAAATAGATAAATTATCCTACTATCTTGTTTTTGATGTGATGCGCCAGTATTTTATTGACGGCTTCTTCCATGCTGACCCCCATCCCACCAATCTGATTTTTTTGCCTGAAGCTAAACTAGTTTATCTTGATTTCGGCATAGTCGGAAAGTCAGAATCTAAGCGCATGCCGTATCTAAAAATTCTTTATGGCATTGCCACAAAAAACGCTGATTATATAGCCGAGCATCTTTTTGAATTCGGGGAAGAATTGATTGGCCAGGAATTGAAAAATTTTTTTGTCCGCACCAAAAAAGAAAGAGAAAATTTTGAGAAAATTTCCGGGAAAATAAAAGAATTTATTATAAAGGACTTAAGGGAAGATATAATGAAGGTTATAAATAAAGATATGAACATTTTGATCCTGAACATTAAAAAAATTAGCGAGAAGTATAATATTTATCTGCCAAGAGAAATAATTCTTCATTTAAGAACAATGGCAGCTCTTAATGCCATAGCTTTGGAGATTTCTCCCGGGTTTGATATTATTAAGGCATTAAACCTGTTTTTTAATAAATATAATCTTGAAGAAGTTGAAAGATTAACCAAAGAGGGAGTGCACGAAGAGCTGCATACAGAAATCATTGGCATTGACGATGAGCCGGACTGGGAAACTTTTAAAGAAATTATGGCTGTAGAAAAAGAGAAAAAGTCAGGAGCAAGAGAGAAATTTATTGAAATGCTTGCTTATTACGCGGAAAAATACAGCGAATTAAGGTCGACCATTAAAAATTTAAAATTAAAAATTATTATGAAGTATCCTTACGTTGCTATCTCATTAATAATTCTTTGGGCTGGAACGACTGTGATGATTTTAAAAAACTCCAGCATAAATGTTTCTTATTTTCTTTTAGTGGCATTGATCGGAACAATAATTATTTCTGTTATTGGATTTCGCCCGCCAAGAATACATAAATAATTTGAAAAACTTATCCACAGGTTTAGAATTTTTTTGTTTAATTTTATTGTTTTTAGAAAAAAAATATTAGATA
>JAHJXC010000011.1 GCA_018827845.1 Patescibacteria group bacterium | reverse complement strand
TGTCGGAAAGAAAAACATGGTCAACTTCCAGTTTGTCCAAAATAGAAACAATTATTCCGTCTTCCTGCATAATTAAAGATGCCAAAAGATGAATCACATCAACATGGTTCTGGCCTCGCTCTATGGCGATTTCATGCGCTCGGCGCAATGCTTCCTGCGCTTTGTTTGTAAAATTAAACGGCGGCATACCTTGGTGTTCTAGTTGTTATAATTGTTCTAGATGTTCTATATGATAGCACTTTTAAAAGATTTTTCAACTTTTTTTAAAGATAATCTGCGTCTTTTAAATAATCTTTGTCGAAAAAAGAAGTATAATCCATTAAAATTTCCTCACCTTTTTTAATATCTTTTATAGCAATATCATTTTTTGATTCATCTTCTACTAAATTTGGATTTCTGGAATGATTTATGAATCTAGTATTATCAATGTCTAAATAATAATTCCCATCTTTTTTATATTTATAGCCATAATTTTTAATTTGCTTGAAGCATTCTTCACTTAATTCTCTCTCTCTGCGCTTCCATTCCTCTTGTGAAAATTTTATAAAACTTAATTCAGGATTATTTTTCCATACAGTTGTCCCTTTTGTAATATCCTGGTCAGCAAAAAGTCCTATACCGTTAAGTTTAGACAAACCCAATTTGGTTTTTACCACTAACATAATTATATAATCACTGATTACTGCTCTTGCCTGTTAAAAATTTATCCAATGCAATGAGTTTAAAATATAATTCTTGAATTAATGGTTGAATTTTTTCATATTCTGATTGGTCTATATATTTCTGATTTAACGCTATTTCAATACAAGTCATTGTTTCCATCAAAGAACCTAGGGCGATTCTTACAAATGACGCAAAATCTTTTTTGGTTCTTTTAATACTGCCTTCTGCGATATTTAAGGGAATAGAGGTTGCGGCTCTTCTTATTTGCGCGGTTAGACAAAATTTTTCTTCGGATGGAAATTTTTTCGTAAGAGAATAAATTTCATTGACCAAATTCATTCCCAATTTCCAAACCTCCAAGCGATAAAAACTATACTCAACTTTTTTCATAGGATTCATTTAGAACAATTAGAACAATTAGAACAAGCGAAGCGATAGAACATTTATTACAGGTTTCCTGGCCTTTCTTCAAGAATGATTTGTATCTCCATTTCTTTGCTGTCGCGCCAGATCTTCAAACCAACCTTGTCTCCAACCCTGCTCTTACTTAAAAGAGAAACGAATATGCTAGTATTTAAGATTTTTGTTCCATTGTATTCCATAATAATATCTCCCTCTTTTAATCCTGCTTTTTCTGCTGGGCTGTCTTTTGCCACTGCCGGTTCTCTATTAGAGCCCTTAACTAAAAAAAGTCCGTAATCAAATGATAATTTCTTTTGGTCTTTTATGGCTGAGGTTACTGCCTGATATCTTATTCCCAAATAAGGATATTTAATCTGGCCGTATTGCTTTGCGTCTTCAATGTCTCTCTTAGCAATATTTATAGGCAAAGCAAAACCGATATTTTCCGCCCCTTGCGCCATGGCTGTATTAATGCCGATTGCCTGTCCGGAAAGATTGATAAGCGGACCTCCGGAATTTCCGCTGTTTATAGCAGCATCCGTCTGTATAAGTCCCTGCAGATATTCAGGTCCTGACAAACCGCCGGTGGCTGTTATGTTTCTGTTAAGCCCGGAAATTATCCCAACAGAAACAGTGTTTTGGAACTCGCCGAGCGCATTACCAATGGCAACCACGCTTTGCCCGATTTTCAATTGATCAGAATTGCCAAGGGAAATAAAATTAAATTTTTCTCCTTCTACTTTTAATATGGCTATATCCTGAAAAGGATCCCGCGCCAAAACCTTTGCATTAATTTTGCGGCCATCATTCATTATTACAGTGTATTCTGCAGCAGTATCTTCCACCACATGCTTATTGGTCACTATAAGGCCGTCAGAGGAAACAAAAAATCCTGTTCCGCTTGATACGTCTTTCTTCTCAGTTCCTTTTTGGCGATACTGAGGAATCTGGAATAAAGGATCATCTCCAAAAGGATTTATATAATATTTTTCTATAACAGGAATATCTTTGGAAGCAACAACACTCACTACTGCTGAAGAAACATTCTGCACTATTTTTACTATTGCCTCTTCTGGAGAAATAACCACAGGCGGCTGAACAGAGACTGGCTGGCTCTCTCCTGGAACAACCCTTTCAATGGTTTTTTCAATAACCTTGCCAAGAGTATGAGTTATGGGCTGGGGCGCCTGATTAACAAGAGTAACAGTAACAATGCCGGTGGCTAAAGAGGTCACAAAACTGACCAGTAAAACCAGCAAAATAATTTGAGTCCTAGTAAGATTCTCCATATTGTTTATATTTTAGCAGAAAAACGGCTAATGTGTCAATAACAAATCCCTTGCCTCTTCCCAATACTCCGGATGGTCTTGGTTTTCCTTCATCCAATACCACCATTCCGCGCCCCAAAGATAATATTCATCAAAACCGGTTTCTTTTGCGTATCTGATCGTATCCTTAAAATATTCCGGGCTAAATAGTTTAATCTGTTCCTCAATTGGTGTTTTTACAAGCTCAACATGGCTCCACGGTTCTGCCTGTAATTCAATAACAATAAAACGTTTGCTGTAATCATTTATGAGAAAACGGGTAATTTTTTCCTTAATCCTGAAAAACGCCGGGCTGATAGGATATTCAATGTTTCCAAAAATCGGTCCGATAAAACGAGGGTAAACATTCCGATACATTGTGGTTCCAAAAATATCTCCGCGCCTGGCTGCCTTATACCATAATCCTGCTTCTCCGCCGTCAGTTATAAGAATAGGATGTTCGGGATCTAAAGATTTTACCAAGCTAATTTCTTCATCCAGAATTTTTTTATCTATTGTTCCGCATTCTCCAAAAAACAAAAACGGCTCATTCTCCACCTGCCAGGCGTAAAGATTAGGATAATTTTTATATCTTTCTACGGCTTTTTCAATAAAAATAAGTATGCTTTGTAATTTGTCATTTGAATTTTGTAATTTGGCCCATTTGGGCTCATGGCATTCTGGCCAGCGCGGAACTTTTAATCCCACTGTTAAAATCACAGGAATATTCTTTTCTTGAGTTTTTTGAATAAGCCAGTCTGTTTCAGAAAAATCAAACTGGCCTGGCTCTTTTTCAATTTCATCCCAATAAGCAACAAGCCGGATTTTTGAAGGTTTTATTTCGTCTAAAATGGCTTCAAAATTCTTCTGCCAATCCAGGCCAAGCTGGCGGCTGAACTTTGTTGAAAAAGTCAGATTCCATTCAATATTTTGTTTTGGATCAAGCGGTATGTTCTGGGAATAATTAACCAATGCCAACCACAAAATTCCCAAAGCAATAAAAAAAGTGGCAATGATTTTTCCTGTTAAAATTTTCCCTTTAAATCTTTCTTTTAATAAAATCCATGCAAAAAAGAAAATAATGATATATTTCAAGCTTTGTGTGGCATCAACTAATGCCGGATGAGCCAAGGAAATGGCAAAATAAACAAGTATTGAGCCGAGGCCGGCATAAGCCCGGTTGGTAAAATAAAGGAAATGATGGGTAGTTTTTGTCTGGCGAGTTGAAGAAAAAATTCTCTGGCGGAAAGATTTGCGCAACAGAAGCAAAAGAACAAAAATTACTCCGCCAATTTTTATCCAGATAAATCCTGAAACAAAAGGTCCGGCCTGAAAAACAATCTTGCTTAAAACATTGGAAAGGCCGAAAAACAAAGAGGAGCCGAGAATCAGGACAAAAGATAAAGTCCTTAATTCTTTTTTCTCAACAAGAAAAAGAACTATTCCTCCCAAAACCAAAAAACAAAAACTGACAAATTCGCCAAAACCTAAAAAAGAGCCTAGTAAAAAATAACTAATAATCAGCGTAAAAACAGGGGAAAAACCACCGATAATAGGCAAGGTGCTGGATGCCTCAGAATAATCCAGAGCATAAAAAAGGAAAAGCATTGCCAGGACAAAAAGAGCGCCGGCAAAAAGAGCAGTGATAATTGTTCCTATTTCTAGACTGGAAAAACCAAATGGCAGGATTATTAAAGAAAAAATCCCCAAAAGCCCGAGCCAAAATGTATAAACAAGAGGATCAAAAAATTTGCGCTTGAGGAGCAATTTGTCAAAAACCGCCGAGGTCCCCAGCACAATCTGCGCAATAAAGGCAATAAGCAACCAATTCATAAAATTAACTCATTATTTTTGCAAATTTTTAATTTAACTCAAGCTAAATTTAATTGGTCTCATTTATCCTTATTTTCCTTATCCTTGTCCTCATCCGGTAATTCTTTTCCAAATTTTTCAAAGGCTCTCAAAATTTCTAAAGGCACAGCGAAAATAATCGTATTTGATTGATCGGAACTTACATCATTAATTGACTGAAGAGTTCTTAAATGAAGAGCTCCCTTGGCTTCTGATAAAATTCTAGCGGCTTTTGCCATATTGTTGGCGGCCATTACTTCTCCCTCGGCCTTGATGATTATTGCTCTTTTTTCTCTTTCTGCTTCGGCTTGCTTACCAATCACTCTCTTCATTTCTTCCGGCAATGTTATATCTTTTAACTCAACGTTAAGAACTTTTATTCCCCAGGGGTCAGTGGCTTTATCAATTATGCTTCTTATGCTTTCTGAAACTCTGTCTCGTTGAGAAAGAAGATCGTCCAAATCCACTTGGCCTACGGCATTCCGCATTGTTGTTTGAGCTAACTGTGAAATAGCATAATAAAAATCTTCTACCTCCAAAACTGCCTTATTGGCTTCCTGGACTTTATAATAAATAACCGCATTAACGCTGACCGAGATATTATCTTTGGTAATTGCCTCCTGATTTGGCACATCTACCGCCTTCACTCTCAAATCTATCTTTTTGTAGAAATAGAAAATCGGCCAAACCAATCTCCAACCCGGCTCCATTAGACCAATATACTTTCCTAATCTAAATTTAACTCCCTTTTGATACTGATTAACCTGTTTAATGGAGATTAAAATTATAAAGATAATTATTCCTGAAATTGTCCAGATTATATTTGGCATATTTTTTGTTGGTTTTTAATTAATTTTGCCGACCTTTCTTAATTTTTCCTTTCATAAGTTTATTTATTATTCCTATTTAATGATAACACGAATTTAGCTATTATTCAATTGCGTTTTTCTCAATATTTTTTTTATATTCCAAGGCGCTGGGACGGATTTTGCGGTTCATAGTTTGGTAATCTATTTCCACCAAACCGAATCTTGGCCAAAAGCCCTTATCCCATTCAAAATTATCAAGCAAAGACCAGTAAAAATATCCTTTTATATCCACTCCCTCTTTTATGGCTTTATGAATCCAGTACAGATGGTCCTTGATAAATTTTTCCCGCTTTTCATCCTTAGCGTCAGCAATGCCGTTTTCAATAATATAAATCGGAAGGTTATATTTTTTAAGATTTTTTAAAACATGATAAATTCCCTCCGGATAAATTTCCCAACCCATATCAGTAGTATTTTTATTTTCATTCTTATTAAAACCTTTATTTATTCTATTATGAAAATAGTAATTCAACCCTATAAAATCCTGCTGATTTTTGATTTTATTTAAAAAATAAAAATTCCACCACCAATCAATAAATTTTTTGAGAAATAAATTTGTTATTCTGTTTTTATAAGCTTCGAAATAAATATTGTTTTTAGCAATACCGATTCTGGAATTTGGATTTATTTTTTTGATTATTTTATAAGAAGATTTATGCGCTTTTATTAAATTTTTAATTACTCGTAAATAAGAAAGTATATTTTTCTTTTGGGGTGGCCGAATACCTTTTAAATAACAGTTGCCAGAAAATATTTCCGGCTCATTAAGAGTTATCCAAAATTTTACATCATCTCCTAATTCTTCAATGATTTTCTCTGTATATCTTAAAAAATAATCTATTGTTTTTCTTTTCTCCCATCCGCCCATTTTTGCTATCCAATACGGCAATGTCCAATGCCAGAGTGTGACAAACGGCTCAATTCCCCTTTTCTTTAAAGCCCAAATTACTTGGCGGTAATGCTCAATGGCCTGTTCATTAAATACACCTTCTTCCGGCTCAATGCGCGACCACTCAATGGAAAAACGGTGCGCGTTCTGGCCCAAAGATTTGGCAATATCAAAATCCTCCTCATAGCGGTTATAATGGTCGCAGGCGCAGCCAGAAATATAATTTGACTCTAGTCCCATTTCTGGAAAAAGATGCTGGGATTTTTCCCAATATTTTTTTGAATGCTGCGCCAATCTTTTAGCATTGCTTCGTTCCCATTCTGTCCAATCATTATGATTATGCCCTTCAACCTGATGAGCTGAAGTCCCTGATCCCCACAAAAACCCGTCAGGAAATTTTAAATTTTTCTGTGTTTTTTTCTCCATTCTTCTATTTTTTTATGATGGCCCGATAATAAAATTTTGGGTACACGATATTTTTTACCGCGATATTCAAAAACCTCCGGCCGGGTGTAAACCGGTATGCCGATTCCCCTGTTTTCTTCCAATGATTCTTTTTTACCTAGCACGCCTGGAATGTGCCGCGAAACAGAATCAATAATAATTCCAGCTGGCAATTCACCGCCAGTCAAAACATAAGGACCTACCGATATTTCTTGTGCCTTTAAAATTTTTTTTACTCTTTCATCAATGCCTTCGTAGTGTCCAGAAATTAAAATGATATTTTTATATTTCTTTGCCCAATCCCGCGCCATTTTTTGATCAAATTGTTTACCAGCAGGCGACAAAATTATAAATTTAGTTCTATTTGTTCTAGATGTTCTAATTGTTTTAATTACATTTAAAATAGGCTTGATTTTCATCACCATACCGGCACCCCCGCCATAAGGTCTATCATCGGTTATTTTGTGTTTATCTTTCGTAAAGTCTCGGATATTTATAATGTTTATTTTTATTAATTTTTTCTTTTGGGCGCGCTTCAAAATAGAGCTGTCAAAATAACTTTTTAAAGATTCAGGGAAAATTGTAATCAAATGAAAAACCATGCTTATATATTAGCATGGTTTTTCTCGCATTCAATGTTTAGAAATTAGATCTTGAAATCTTCCATTGCCTCATCAACGCTTTTTGTTCCGCTAACTGGCGAACGAGCGCCTCCTTCCGGTTCCTCAATCTTGAGATTAACCCGGGCGTTATTCTTCAATCCAACCACTCTTAAAAGAGTTCGGATTGCTTTGGCAGTGTTGCCCATTCGGCCGATAATTTTACCCATGTCCTCAGGGTCAACCTTGAGAGTGATCAAAACTCCCATTTCGTCAACTTTTCGGTCAACCTTCACTTTGTCAGGATTGTCGACCATGGACTTAACAAGATACTCAAGAAAATCCTTATCTTTTGCAACAGTCATTTTTCTTAAAGTTAATCTTAACCTATAATCCAGCAACGCAGTCCTCGACCTATCTGTCATTGCCATTATTACTGTCTATTATATTCATTTTTGCTCGTTTGTCAAGGGTGCCTTAACTGGCTCCTCTTTTTTATGTTTAGTCTTTTTCTTTTCTATTCTTTCATGATGTAAAACATCTTTTTTCTTGCCTTCAATTATTTTGGCGCTCACCAAAAGATTGAAAACAGTATCTGAAATCTGCGCGCCTTTTGAAATCCAGTGTTTTATTTTTTCAGCTTTCAACTGAGGCTCTCCTTTTTGCGGATTGTAATTGCCTAAAATCTCTTTAAATCTTCCGCTCTGGGGAGCGTTTCTGGAGTCAGTAACAACAATCCGAAAACTCGGATCATGCTTTTTCCCAATTCTTAATAATCTAATCATTAACATACCCGGTTAGTGAAAATTCAAATTGCTTTAAATTTGTGGTTAAAAAACCTTATGCTTATAAAAATTCAACTTTTTTCTTTGTTTTTACCCAGCCTTGAAATTCTCGCAACAAATAATTTGAATTTCTACTACCGGGCATACCTGATTATCCTAGCAAAATTATCTTTTTGAGTCAAATAAATATTTTTTACCCGGACGTGTATTTTTCCGCTTCGGAGAATTTAATAGAGAGCAGTCTTGAAATGCTGTCTGAGCCCATGGTGATGCCGTACAAAACCCCCGCCTGCTTCATGGTCTCGCGGTTGTGGGTTATTAAAACAAGCTGGGTGCGTTTGCTTAAATCTTTCAGCATATTGCCATACTTTTGTGAATTGGCTTCATCCAAGGCCGCATCTGTCTCATCTAAAACCAAAAACGGCGGAGGATTAACCTGGCTCATGGCAAAAAGCAAAGCAATTGAGGTTAAAGCTCTTTCGCCTCCGGAAAGCATATCAAGGGAACTGATTCTTTTCTTGGGCAAATTAACATGGACTTCTATACCTTCTTCTTCCTGCATTTCTTCTTCTCCGACGCCTTCCAGGGTCCCGACGATACTATCGGGAGAACTCGGAGCCCCGACATCTTCGATCGTCGGGGTTTTAACCCGTTTTTTTGGCGCAACCTTTCTTAGCTCTGCCTTTCCTCCGCCAAACATTGCTTCAAAAAATAACTGGAATTCTTTATTAATTTTTTCCACTCCCTCCTTAAAATCATGGTCTATTTTTTCTTCCAGTTCTTTCAATAGTTCTCGGAGAGATTTGATTGACTGGCTCAAATCCGCCAGCTCTTTTTCAAAAAACTGGTCCCTTTTCTTCACATCTTCATATTCTTTCAAAACTTCATCGCCTATTCCTCCGGAATCTTCTATCTTAATTTTTAATCTTTCTATTTCTTTGCGCATTTTGTTTCTTTCTTCCATCCATTTCTCCAAATCAAGTTTGTTAACCAAGGAATCAGTTATTTTTCCGACCATTGCTCCTGCTTCTTGTTTTTCTCTTTCCAATTCTTCTTTCTGCGCTTTAAAATTATCTTCCTTAATGTTTAGGTTGTCTAAAAACCCCTTGAGTTCTTTCATTCTGCCTTCTATTTCATATTTTCTTTTTTCAAAATCACGCAGTAATTGTTCTTCTTTGTTTATTTTTTCTTCCAAAAAATTTAATTGCAGCACAAGCTCTTTTTCTTGTTTTTCTATTTTAACAAGCAAATCATGAGTTTCTTTCTGTTTTTTTCTTAATTCATCGAGTTCAGGGGAAAGAACAGCCGCGCCGGACTCTATTTTTACAGAAAACTCTTTCATTAAATCATTTATGCCGTTCAATATGCTTTTTATTCTTTCAACATTGTCTTCAGCCAATCCTTTTTTTATATAGCCGTCCAGTTTTTCTATAAAATTTCTAGCTTCTTTTGATGAAATCATTTCATCTCCGCCTTCTGTTTCTTTCGCGCCAACTGCCTCTATCGCGCCCTCCAGCCTGCCTAAATCTCTTTCTACGGAATTTCTTTTTTGGTGCAATTCATTTATTTCTAATTTCTTTTTGTCCAGCTCTTCTTTATAATTATTAATTTTCTTTCTCAGTTCCGCTGTTTTGGAATCTTCCGCGGTTCCACCGGTCTCTTTTTTTAGCGACATAAACTCTTTTTCTATTCTGTCTTTTTCTCTATTTATTTTTTCTTTCTCTAAACGCAGATAATATTCTTCATTTGATAAATATTCTTCATAATAATTTCTTAATTTGCCTTTTAAAGCAGCGGATTCTTCGGCTTTTTCAGCCTGTTTTCTAAGAAATTTTAGATGTGGCTGGATTTCTTTTCTGAGAGATTCAACTTGTTTTATATTTTCCTGGGTTTTTTCCAGTTTTCTCTCTGCTTCTGTTTTTTTAATCTGGTAAATCTTCAGCCCCAATGCATCCTCAATCATTTGGCGCCTTTCTTTTAGCGAGGCATTTAATATTCTGTCTGATTCTCCCTGGCTGATAATGTGATGATTGGAAGTGCCAATGCCTATTTTACTTAAAAGTTCAATAATATCCCTGAAGCGCACTCGTGAATCATTTAAAAGATATTCATTTATGCCGTCTCTGAAAACTTTTCTGGTGATTTTTACTTCATCATAATCAATGGCTAGGTTTTTATTTTTATTATCTAAAAACAAAGAGACCGAACCTTTTCCCAGGCGCGGCGCTGTTTGGGAGCCGTTAAAAATAAGGTCTTCGCCTTTTTTCCCGCGCAGGCTCTTTATTGACTGCTCGCCCAGCACCCAACGCATGGCCTCGGCAATGTTTGATTTGCCGGCGCCATTAGGGCCAACAATGGCCGTAACAGGATTAGGAAATTCCAAGCGCGTCGGCTTGGCAAAAGACTTAAAACCGGATAGTTCTAATTTTTTCAGATACATAAAACGCTTATTATTTTACTATATTTCAGCCAAACCCGAAACTCTTGACAAACCTAATCTTTTTTGCTATACTAAAACCAGTAAAAATTCAGTACATTCAAATTTATATAAAGGGTTGGGGGTTAAAAGTTTAAACCGATTGAAAGGAGGTATCATGAAAGAAGTAAAAAATCTAAAAAAGATAGGATGGATAATCTTAGGATTAGCTGTAGTAATCGGAGTAGTTTATTTCCTTCAGGAGTATTCGGTGTGGTCTGAGGAATGTGAAACTGCGACCTTTTCTTATTATTTCCCAATTGAAAACACCCCGGAAGT
>JAHJXC010000010.1 GCA_018827845.1 Patescibacteria group bacterium | reverse complement strand
CGGATTAAGATATGACCTGACATTACTTCGCCCATCCGCTCAAACATCAGGCCACTATCATTTAGGCGCTGAGCCGGAACTTTACGAAGTGCAATCAGGGCAAGCTTTATTCTTAATTCAAAGTCATAATGTTCAAGAAACTTATTTAATAGAGGCAAAAGAAAAAGAAAAAGTTATTATTGTGCCTGGATTTAGCATGAGAACAATAAATCCAGCCACTGAGAACGAATTAATAATTTCCAACTGGGTAGCTAATAAAGTAAAAAATGATTACAATGCATTTACTTCCATGCAGGAACCGATAAAATTAAAACCCAAACCTCTGCCGGCAGAACTTGAAAACTTAGATTTTTTAAAAAATCCAAAAAAATATTCTCATCTTTTAACAATTGAAAATCTATATGAGCGGGTTCAAGTTTACCCCGCATAGATGGTGGGCGGATGGCGGAATTGGTATACGCGTACGCTTCAGAAGCGTATGGGAATAATCCCTTGAGGGTTCAAATCCCTCTTCGCCCACCACTTGTGCGGGGTCCCGCTCTCGGCACTATGACCCGGTAGTAGAAATTCAAATTATTTGTTGCGACAATTTTACAACTGGGTAACAAAAATTAATATTATATTAAATAATCAAAAGTCGAAAATTATAATCACAAATGAAAGCAATTTGAATTTTCACTAACCGGGTATGAAAAAATTTACAAAAATAAAAAGTCCTCCAATGGGACATAGAAAGGTCCGGATTATTCCCTTGGGCGGAGTGGAAGAAATCGGGCGCAATATGACTATTGTTGAATATGAAAATGACATCGTTATCATTGATGCTGGTTTGCAGTTTCCTGAAGAAGAAACGCCGGGAATTGATTACATCATTCCTAATACAAAATACCTTGAAACAAAAAAAGACAGGATTCGCTGCATAATTATCAGCCATGGCCATCTAGACCATGTCGGCGCCATCCCCTATTTAATGAACATGATAGGCAATCCTCTCATTTACACAACTCGACTAACAAAAGCCATGATATTGAAACGCCAGGAGGAATTTCCCCACGCTCCCAAACTCCGCATAGAGGAAGTAAAACCTGGCCAAAAAATAAAAATAAGCAAAAATCTAAGATTAAAATTTTTTGGAATCACCCATACTATTCCCGATGCCATAGGTTCAGCCATAGAGACCCCGCTGGGAAATATTATTTATCCCGGAGACTTTAAAATAGAAAGGGACAACAAAGGCAATCCTCTTCATATAAAACAGTTTGTGGAATTAGGCAAAGAAAAAAATCTTCTGCTCCTGATGGAAAGCACTAATTCTGAACAGGCAGGTTTTTCTATTTCAGAAAAAACTGTTCAGGAAAACCTGGAAAGAATCTTTAAGGAAGCGAAGGGCAGGATCATTATAGGAACCTTTGCTTCTCTTATTGAAAGAATCATTGAAATTTCAAAAATCGCTGAAAAATTAGGACGCAAGGTAATCATTGACGGCTACAGCATTAAATCAAATATTGAGATTTCAAGAGAGCTTGGCATTTTTTCGCCCAAAAAAGATCTGTTTGTGCCGGTTGAAAGCATAGATGATTATCCTTCGGAAAAAATTGTCGCTGTCTGCACAGGCGCCCAAGGCGAGGAAAAAGCGGCTATGATGAGGATTGCCAACCGCAAACATAAACATATCAAAATCAGGAATGGTGATACAATCATTCTTTCTTCCTCTATCATCCCGGGCAACGAGAGAAGTATTCAGAATCTTAAGGACAACCTGGCGCGCCAGGGAGCAAAAATTATCCATTATAAAGTGGCTGATGTTCATGCCAGCGGACATGCTTATCAGGAAGAATTAAAATTGATGGTAAAAATGACCAGGCCTAGATTTTTTATTCCTGTTCACGGCTATTACTTTATGTTAAAAACCAACTCTGATCTGGCTCAATCCGTTGGTGTGCCCGCGGAAAATATTGCTGTGCCGATGAACAACGGGGTTATTATAGAAACAGACGGCAAAAAGATTTATCCCCTAAAGGAGACTGTTCCGGCTAATTATGTTATGGTTGACGGTTTGGGCGTAGGTGATGTGAGGGAAATTGTATTAAGAGACAGGCAGATGCTTGCACAGGACGGAATTTTTGTGGTCATCACGGTTATTGATTCCCAAACCGGAAAAGTAAAAAATTCGCCTGATATTATTTCCAGAGGATTCATTTATTTGCGGGAATCGCAGGAACTGCTCCATCAAACCCGCCAATTAATCAGAAGAACCGTTGAAGAGGCCACTGGCAAAATGCATCCTATTAATATGGCATACGTAAAAGAACTGCTGGTGGAAAAAATCGGCAAGTTTCTTTTCCAGAAAACCAAAAGAAGGCCCATGGTTCTAACTGTTTTGATTGAGGTGTAAATACTTGCTATCATTAAATTTATGAAAGATGCGGATAAAAAAATAATTTTAACTGGCATGAGGCCGACGGGCATTCTTCATATCGGCAATTATTTTGGCGCGCTTCTGCCTTTGGTCAAACTGCAAAAAGATGCGGATGAATTATATATAATGATAGCTGATACACATGCCCTAACCACGCTTGAAGACAGCAAAAATCTCAAAAAAAATACGCTCAATCTTACAAATGCCTATATTGCCGCTGGTATAGATCCAAATAAATCAATTATCTTTGTACAATCGCAAATCCCCGAACATGCAGAGCTGGCAATATTACTAAGCATGGTAACACCGGTTTCAATGTTAGGAATTTGTCCTGTCTACAAAGAGATGTGCAAAGAACATCCCCAAAACAAAAATCTCGGTTTATTGGCCTACCCCGTTATACAAACTGCTGATATCTTGCTTTACAAAACGACTGATGTGCCAGTAGGCAAAGACCAAGCGCCCCATATAGAAATTGCTCGCGAAATTGCTCGCCGATTTAATTCCAGATTTGGAGAAATATTTGTTGAGCCAAAAACCATTTTGCAAAAAGAATCAAAAATTTTTTCCCTCCAAAATCCTCATAAAAAAATGTCCAAATCCCACGGAGAAAAAACTTATATTTCCCTGCTTGACTCGCCGGAAAAAATAAGAGAGAAAATAAAAATTGCTGTTACTGATTCCGGCAAGGAAATTGTTTATGATTTGAAGAAAAAGCCGGCCATTTCAAATCTGCTCACAATTTATAATTTGTTTTCCAAAAAGCCGGCAAAAGAAGTTGCCAACGGGTATGCTGAATTTAAAAAAGAGCTGGCTGAAGTCATTATTAACGGCCTTGCGCCTCTGCAAAAAAAATACAAGGAACTTGAGAAAAACCCTGATTATGTAAAAGAGGTTTTGGCTCAAGGGAATAAAAAGGCAAAAAAAATCGCCTCCCAAACTATGGAGGCGGTAAAAACCAAAATCGGTTTTTTTTGATTATTCCTTCTTCTTTCTTAAAATCATGTCAGTAATTTTTATCAGGTCTTGAGGCATAAATTCTCCTTTTACTAAAAAATCATCCGCTCCAGATGCCAGAGCTCTTTTTACAATTTCTTTATCTCCATAACCGGAAAAAATAACCACTATAATATCTTTAGTTTTTTTGTCTGATTTAAGTTCTTTTAAAAATTTGATGCTTTCATTTCCTTCCAAGGAAAATTTTTCTTTGGATTTTATAAGCATCAAATCTAAAAATATCAAACAGGGGCAAGTTTCGGGATTTTCTATTATTTTTTTCGCTGCTGCCAAATCAGGCGCTATCTGGACATCATAATCTTTATGGGCCCCATGTACCCAAAAAATATCCTTGAAAAGAATCTGGATAAACTCATCGTCGTCTAT
>JAHJXC010000009.1 GCA_018827845.1 Patescibacteria group bacterium | reverse complement strand
GCAAAGAAAGGAAGGATTCCTTTGCAGACCCTGAGATCCGATATTGATTTTGCCCGCGAGCGGGCCCATCTTCCTTATGGAGATTTGGGCATAAAGGTTTGGATTTATAAAGGAGAGAAGTTTGAATAAAGTATGTTGTTTCCTAAAAAAGTAAAATTTAGAAAAAGCCAGAGAAGAAGGAAGAATCCGAAGAAAAAAATGATTGCCACCAGGGGATCAGTTTTGGCTTTCGGCTCATTGGGCCTGAAGGCAGAGGAGCCGAAATGGATAAAATCAAATCACATTGAAGCAGCCCGCAAGACCATTTCCAGATCTATTCAAAAAGGAGGAAAGATGTGGATTAGAATTTTTCCTGACAGGCCGATTACAGCCAAACCGCCGGAAGTTGGAATGGGCAAGGGCAAAGGAGATCCGGTGGGATACATCGCCCCTGTAAAAGCCGGCACAGTTCTTTTTGAAATAGACGGTATTGATGAAAATAATGCCCGTGAAGCTTTGCGCAAGGCAGCTTCAAAATTACCATTAAAAACAAAGATAATTAGTAGAACATAATATTGTATGCCAAAAAAGAAGTTAAAGGGAATAGTAGTTTCTGATGCAATGAATAAAACCGTTGTGGTTATTGTTAATCGGTACAAAAAGCATCCGAAATATAAAAAATATATAAGAATAAGCAAGAAATATAAGGCGCACGATGAAAATAATCAATATAAAAAAGGAGACAAGGTCGTTATTGAGGAGTGCAGGCCAAAATCAAAAGATAAACATTTTATAGTTACATGATTCAAACAAGAACAATGCTGGGAGTGGCGGATAATACTGGGGCAAAATTGGTCCAGGTTATTAAAGTTTTGGGAGGGACAAGAAGGAGATATGCCAGAATCGGCGATTTGGTGGTTGTTTCAGTCAAGACTGCTGAGCCAAGAAAAATGGTAAAGAAAAAAGATGTTTTGCATGCAGTGGTTGTCAGACAAAGACAGCCCGTTAGAAGAAAAGACGGTTCCTACATTCGTTTTGATGATAATGCCGTTGTGGTTATTGATAAAGGCAAGAAGGAGCCGAGGGGAGGAAGAATATTCGGACCTATTCCAAGAGAGATTCAGGAAAGAGGATATACAAAAATTATTTCTTTAGCGCAGGAAGTAGTATAAATTTATGAATATAAAAAAGGGGGACATGGTGAAAATAATTTCCGGAAAAGACCGTGGAAAAACGGGTAAGGTTACCCATGCCTTTCCCAAAATGAATAAGATCGTTGTGGAAGGAATAAATATTCATAAAAGGCATAGAAAACCCAAAAAAAAGGGGCAAAAAGGACAAATTGTTCAAATGCCCATGCCCATTGATATTTCCAATGTTAAAATAATTTGCTCCGGATGCAGCAAACCGACAAGAATCGCTAAAAAAGTTGTCGGCACTCGCAAAGTCCGCGCCTGCAAAAAATGCAGGGCGGAGCTGGGATAAACATTTCATCTTAATTTTTTCTGTTATATAATAAAAGGAATGGCAATCCTTGATTATATTGTTTGGTACTATACGGCTGCGTTAAGGGATTTTTTAGAAATCTGGTCAAATTTTTTAAAATTTATTTGGCTTCGTTTTTTCCCCATCCCCCAAATTTTAAAAACCCTATTCAGCCCATGGAGAAGAGACATAGAAAGATACTCAGGTCCGGGATTTGACCCCAAGGTTTATTTGAAAATTTTCGCCTTTAATTTAATAAGCCGCGCTATTGGTTTTTTTATTAGATTATCGGCTATTATAATTAATATTATTCTGGAAAGTTTTCTTTTGCTTCTTGGCATTATTTTTTTGATTTTATGGCTTCTTTGGCCGTTTCTTTTTTTGGCATCAATCATGTTTCCGGACAGTCCTTTTTTGTTGATTTTTCTGGCCTTTGGTCTGCTGACATTTATTTTTTATCTGAACTCAAGAGAGAAACCGGCTGATCAGATGTCTATAAAAGAAATAATGGGCAAAAAATGGGCGAAAATTGTTTGGGAAAGGGTTGGTTTGCATGTCAAAGAAGTGCCAAAAGAAGTTCTAAAAAATCCCGAAGATAATTTAGAAAGTTTTCTGAAAAAAAATAAAATAAAAAAAGAGGATTTTAAAACAGCATTAGACTGGGAGATTTCAAGTCAAAGGGAAATTTATATTAAAAAAAGATTCTGGAGAAAAGAAAATCTTTTTTCTTCGCGCGGATTTGCCAAAGATTGGGCATTCGGTTTCACTCCGCTTTTGGACAAATATTCTCAGCCAGTTTCCGTTTTGGCGCCGTATGAAAAATTAATAGGCCGTGAGAGAGAATTAAGGCTAATTGAAAGAATTCTTTCAAAGGGCAGCCAGAGCAATGTTTTAATAGTCGGCGAACCCGGCGTTGGAAAAACCAGTTTGGTGCAAAAATTTGCTCATCTTGTAAGTTCTGGTCAGACTCTGCAAAATTTGGCTTATCGGCGCGTAATATTTATGGATTTTAACCGCGCCATGGCTGGGCTTATTGCCACGGGAGAAATAGAGGAGCTTTTAATAAAAATTTTTAATCAGGCCAAGGTCGCGGGCAATGTGATTTTAGTGATTGAAGATTTTCATAATCTTGCAAGCGTTTCTGCCAGAATGGGAGTTGGGAAAAAAGACCTTAGCCAGATTATCGCGCCGTTTTTGGAGGGAGGCTTTTTTCAGTTGATTGCCGTTACGACTTACAGCGAATTGCATGAGCAGATAGAAAGGCATGGCGAATTGATGAAATTTTTTGAAAAAGTGGAAGTGAAAGAGCCGGACAAGGAAACTTCCCAAAAAATCTGCCAGGACAGCGTAAGGGAGATAGAATCAAAAATTCCAGCAAGAATTACAGTGCAGGCGATAAAAGAAATTGTTGAAAAGGCCGATTCATTGATTAGCGGCACTCCTTTTCCAGAAAAGGCAATAGACCTTCTTGAAGAGACAGCCATTTATGTTGCCGCTGAAACTTCAGATTATTTTGTAAAACCCCGTCACGTTGATATTGTTCTTTCCCAAAAAACAGAAATACCTGTGGGACAACTTGAATCATCCGAAAAAGAAAAGTTGCTGAATTTAGAAAAAATTCTTCATAAAAGAGTTATTGCTCAGGAACAGGCGATTAGCAACATTGCTTCAGCCATGCGCAGGAGCCGGTTGGAGGTAGGAGAGAAAAAAAGGCCCATAGGAAGTTTTCTCTTTTTGGGCCCGACCGGAGTCGGCAAAACAGAAACGGCAAAGGCATTGGCAGAGGCGTATTTCGGTTCAGAAGAAAGAATGAACCGTTTTGACATGTCGGAATTTCAGGGGCTTGGAGCAGTGGAAAAGGCGATTGGATCCCGGCAAGGCGATTTTGCGGGCCTCTTGACCACGGCCGTGAAAGAAAATCCCTTTTCACTCCTTCTTTTTGACGAAATAGAAAAAGCCGATTACGGCGTGCTAAATCTTTTTCTTCAAATTTTGGAAGAGGGCTGGCTCACTGATGCCTTTGGTAAAAAAATAAATTTTCGGAATCAGATTATCATCGCCACTTCCAACGCCGGCGCGGAATTCATCAGGAAAAAAATCAATGAAAATATCAGCGAGGATGTTTTAAAAGAGCAACTGACCAATCATATTCTTGAGGAAAATATTTTCCGGCCGGAATTTTTGAACCGTTTTGACGATATTATAGTTTTCAAGTCTCTTACTCATTCTCATCTTTTGCAGATAGCCGAATTAATGCTTAATAAACTTAAAGAACGACTGAAAAAGCAGAATATGATTTTTAATTTTAGCCGGGACTTGATAGATAAAATCGCTGAACTGGGCTATGATCCCGCGAACGGCGCACGGCCAATGAGAAGGGTAATTCAGAAAAAAGTGGAGGACCTGATTGCCAAAAAAATATTAGAGGAAACAATCCAAAAAGATATTCCCTTTGAAATAAGAGTCGAAGAGATTTTATAATTGCAATAATTTATTTTTGATATATAATAATCTGCATATGGATACACTTATAACAAAATCGATTATTAAGACCAAAATAGCGAAACAGCCAGTGGTTGTTTTGCCTCTTAAAGATTGGAATGAAATAGAAAAAGATTTGGAAGATGTTGTGATGATGAAATCAAAATTTCTCGCTCAAAAAATTGCCAAAGCAAGAAAAGAAAAAGTTGTTTATTCTAGCAAGCAAGTTAAAACAAAACTGGGCATCTAGTTTTTTATGGATTACTACTTTAAAGAAAGCGCCTTTAAGGAATTTAAAAAATTTCCAAAGAATATCCAAAGAAGAATTTTACAAAAACTGGATTTTTATGTTTCATTTTCTGATCCGTTAGATTTTTCTGAACCATTAATAGACAAAAGATTTGGCGAATATCGTTTTCGGATTGGCGATTGGAGAGTGTTTTTTGATTTGGAAAAAGACAAGATAATAATTCTTGATATAAGCCATAGAAAAAACGCTTACAGATAAAAAAAGAATATAGAGAAATAAAATAATTAAATCCTCAAATTTAATTTTTGCGCAATTTGGACACCCCTTGACTTTCGTGTTCTAATTTGCTAGACTCTCCTCAGATTTAGAAAGGGGTAATCTAGGGCTGCAATAGGTGCTTTGCATCTTAAAATCTATATAAGGAGGTAAACAAATGAAAAAACAAAAGAGTATAACTTCTAGAGTCTTTACCATTCTTGCGGTTTTGCCCTTTGTATCTCTTGGTGGATCTTTTGTTATTCCTATAGTGATCATAGCTCTTGCCACTTATATCTTTCCTTCTTGGCAAAAATCTCTCCCAGATCCCATGGCTCTATTTCTCGGCTGGCTATTCTTCGTTGGATTTTTTGGAACTATAGTTCTCTGGCTCTTCGCTCGACTATGCTATAATATCTACATCGCGATAAAAGAAGTGCCACTCACAGATTTAGACCAGGATACACAAAGTTTTTTAGATTAGGCACAGGTTTGCCTGCCCAAGATGAGAAGCCCATCCTTGAGATGGGCTTTTTTATTTCTCTTGCATCTTTCTATTCCGGTACAAGAACTTGCCGCCAAAAAGAAAAATCAACTCTTATTTGCTATCGCTGGTAAGTGCTGATTTTTAGTTTTATTCAAAGTGGATATTGGCTATTTTTTGGGACTTTAGTTTTTCCAAAATCAACGGATATTTTTTTAGGTCGGGATCTTCTTTTAAGATATTCTGCGATTCCAGGCGGGCGGCTTCCACCATTTTAATATTTTTCAATGCTTCCATG
>JAHJXC010000094.1 GCA_018827845.1 Patescibacteria group bacterium | reverse complement strand
TTATGCCCAAGCCAATTATAAGCGACATTATTAAAATAAAAAGGCCTGAGATAGAGAAGCCGAAGAAAGCGGAGAATTTAGAATTGCCAAGGAAAGTTAAAGAAAAAAAAGGAGGATTTTGGCGAAAACTTTTGCTATGGACGGTTCTGACAATAATCTTACTGTTAATAATAAACGCAATAATCGGTTTCCTTGCTTATGTTTCCATAAACATAACTCCTAAACAGGAATTCGTTAATATTGATTTAAATTTAAAAACCCAGACTGAGATAATGCAGATAGAACATGAGGAAAGCCAAACAGTTATGGCAACCGGGGTGGAAACAGGCGGCCAAAAAGCAAGCGGCCAGATAGTTATTTATAATGCTTACAGTTCAGTTTCCCAAACACTCATTAAGAATACTCGTTTTGAAACGCCGGATGGCAAAATCTACAGGACAAACGAGAAAGTGACGGTTCCAGGCAATGGTTCTTTGGAGGTGACTGTTTATGCTGATGAGCCGGGCGAAGCATATAACATCGGCTTAACTGATTTTACCATTCCCGGCTTCAAAGGAGATCCGCGATACGAAAAAATTTATGCCCGTTCCAAGACAAAAATGAGCGGGGGATTCAGCGGAACTTCTTCTGTTTTGGCAAAAGAAGATGCGGAAAATGCGGTCAATAATTTAAGAGATAAAATAAAAAATTATTTAACAGAGAATATTTTAAAACAAAAACCTGAAGAGTATTTGTTTTTTGAAAAAGGCATAGCCATTACTTTTGATGAGAATCTTGATAATCCTAAAGAGGGCGACATGGGCAAGGAATTTAATTTTATCCAAAAAGGAATTGGCACCGGCTTTTTACTGAAAGAGAATGAATTGTCAGAAGAAGTGGCAAAGAGATATTTAAATGAGGAAACAAGTAAAGAAGTAAGGATTGCCAATCTTGATAAACTTGAATTTAATTTATTAAATCACAACGAGGATAACACTGAAATAACATTTAATCTTAAGGGCAGAGCGCATTTTGTCTGGAAAGTGGATATTGATTCTTTGTTTTCTGATTTAACAACAGCAGAGAGCGAGAATTACAGTTCTGTTTTTAAAAAATATCCAACCATAGAATCCGCAGAAATTATTTTTAGTCCTTCCTGGTGGCGCAAGATTCCCCAAAACCGCTCCAAAGCCCATTTTGAGGAAATCCTTGACTTACAGTAACGGGTTTGCTAATATAAAATAACCATTAAATAAATGGCAGATAGGTCTGAAACAACAACTAAAGGAATAGTTATAGAGGCGTTGCCCAATGCTACGTTTCAAGTTCGCCTTGAAGACGGAAGGGAGATTTTTACCTATATTTCAGGCAAAATGAGAATACACAGGATTAAAGTTCTAGTGGGCGATAAAGTAAAGTTGGAACTAGGGCCTGACGGTCAAAAAGGGAGAGTTGTGCAGAGATTATGAAAGTTAGAACTTCTGTTAAAAAAATTTGTAAGGATTGTAAGATGGTCAAAAGAAAGGGCCGCATTTTTGTTATTTGCAAAAAAAATCCAAAGCACAAGCAACGCCAAGGTTAAATTATGAGAATAGCAGGCATAAACATTCCGGATAATAAAAAATTAGAGGTAGCTCTTACCTATATTTTTGGCATTGGCATTTCAAGAGCGCGGAATATTTTAAAAGGAGCCAATATTTCTTTTGACAAGAAAGCGAAAGATTTATCGGAAAAAGAAATCAGTGCCGTCAGAGAAGGGGTGGAAAAAAACAAAATAGAAGGAGATTTAAGAAGGGCCATATCCGCTGATATTAAAAGATTGAAAGAAATAAAATGCTATCGCGGCGTGAGGCATATGAAGGGGCTTCCAGTTAAAGGCCAGCGTACAAAGACCAATTCGCGGACAACAAGGCCATACAGGGGTCGAAGAACCATGGGTAGTGGTAGAAGGAAGATGGAGAAAAAATAATATGGGTAAAAAACGAATTGCAAAAAAAGGGAGCGGGTCAGTGGACCAGGGATTAAAAGAACGTTCATTAAGCAAAATCCCAAAAAAGAAAATCCTGAACGGTGTTTTGAATATTCAGTCAACTTATAATAATACCATAATAAATTTGAGCGATGAAAATGGCAATACAATTCTTTGGGCTTCAAGCGGATCCCTCGGTTTTAAAGGAACAAAGAAAAGCACGCCGTTTGCCGCGTCAAAGGTCGCAGAATTGCTTGTTGAAAAGGCAAAAATAATAGGCCTAAAAAGCGTGGATGTTGTGCTTAATGGTGTTGGGGCAGGGAGAGAATCCACCATCAGAACCTTTGCCTCAAGGGGAATAGAAATAAATTCCATTAAAGATGTTACGCCCATCCCTCATAATGGCCCCAAACCGCGCAAGCCAAGAAGGGTATAAATTTAGCATATGAAAGATCCGCAATGCAAAAAATGCATAAGAATAAACGAGAAACTTTTCTTAAAAGGAGAAAAGTGCTATTCGGCTAAATGCCCTTTGGCGCGAAAAGCTTCTTCGCGCACCTTTAAAAAGAGAGGCAGCAAACATGCCCGAAAGGGATTGTCTGAATATGGCCTGCAGGTGCGCGAGAAACAGAAGATAAAATTGATTTACGGCATAGAGGAACGCCAGATTTCAAATTATGTTAAGGAAGTGAAAAGAAAAAAAGGCGATGATAGAAGCGCAAAACTTTATGAATTTCTGGAAATGAGATTGGATAACGTTGTCTTTAGGCTCGGTTTTTTTGATTCGCGAAAAAAAGCGAGACAAGTTGTCAGTCACAATCATATTATGATAAATAACAGGCCAGTGAATATACCTTCTTATAGAGTAAAAATTGGAGTCATCATATCAATAAGACCGCAGTCGCTTTCCAAGGGAATTTTTAAGGATTTGGATATTAAAATAAAAAAATATAATCCGCCCGCATGGATTAAACTTGAAAAAGATAAAAAAACAGGGGAAATAGTCGGTACCCCTCTATTAAGCGCAGATCCAGGAGTAGGACAGAGTTTAAATTCAATAATAGAATTTTATAGTCGATAAATTTAATTATTGGTAATAATTTAAATAATATGGACCACAGTATAAATATGCCCTCTAAGCCAAAAGTCGTTAAGGAAGATGACACCGAGGGCGTTTATGAGATTGACGGCCTTTATGCAGGATACGGCCACACCCTAGGCAATTCTTTGCGAAGGATAATTTTGTCATCTTTGCCGGGCGCTGCCATAACCAAAGTTAACATAGAGGGCGTACAGCATGAGATTTCCAATATTTCGGGCATCAAAGAAGATGTTATCAATATCATTTTAAATTTAAAAAGAATAAGATTTAAAATACATGGTGATGAGCCTCAAACCGCAACTATTTCAGTAAAAGGCTCCAAGATTGTGACTGCCAATGATATAAAGGCGCCTACACAGCTGGAAATTTTAAACAAAGATGCGGATATAGCCACTTTGACAGCCAAGGATTCTAAATTAAATATTGAAATGACAGTGGAAAAAGGATTAGGTTATGCTACTAGGGATGTTTTACATAAAGAAAGGGTAGGAATAGGCACAATTCATCTTGACGCGCTTTTCACGCCAATCAGAAGAGTGAATTACGAAGTAGAAAATATGCGGGTGGGAGAACGCACTGACTACAATAGATTAAGATTTTTTATCCAGACTGACGGATCAATTTCTCCGCGTGAGGCCCTTGAAAAATCAATAGAAATAATGATTGGCCATTTAAGATCAATCCGAGGATTTCAGGAAGAAGAAATGGAAAAGATGCTGGAAAAAGAAACAGAGAAAGAAAAAACGGAAAAAGATAAAAAAGAAGACACAGAGATTTTAAAAACAAGAATAGAGGATTTGCCAATTCCCTCGCGCACGATTAACGCTCTTTCTTCAGCCGGCATAAGAACACTGGGAGGTTTAATCAGAAAGAAGGAAGCAGATTTACTAGAGGTAGAGGATATTGGAAAAAAAGCCATTCAGGAAATAAAAAAGGCTTTGGAAAATTACGGATTAAGCTTGAAATAACATGAGGCATAAAAAGAAAGGAAGAAAATTAGGGAGGAAAAAAAATGCAAGGCGGGCGCTTTTAAAATCGCTGGCTGTTAATTTGATTAAGCACGAAAAAATAAAAACCACCGAAGCCAAAGCAAAAGAACTAAGGCCTTTTATAGAGAAGATGGTGACCAGGGCAAAAAAAGACAATTTAAGCAACCGAAGACTGATTATTTCTAAAACCGGGGAAAATCCTGCCAAAAAACTTTTTGAAAAAATCGCAGCCAAATATAAAAATAGAGCAGGGGGTTATATCAGGATTATTAAGATGCCTAGGCGAAAAGGCGATGCCAGCAGAATGGCCATAATAGAATTTGTATGAATTACACAATTGATGCAAACGGAAAATCATTAGGAAGAGTGGCTTCAGAAGCAGCCGCTGTTTTGCGCGGGAAAAACAGATCTGATTTTGCTCCTAACCGGGTGTCGCCCGTTAAGGTTATTGTTACAAATATTGATAAAATTAAAATTACTGGGAAAAAATTAAAGCAAAAAAAATATACAAGACACTCCACTTATCCTGGTTCATTAAAATCTTTCAGGATGGAAGAAGTGATTGCTAAAAAAGGAGTAAGCCATATTTTTAAAGAGGCGGTATATGGAATGCTGCCCAAAAATAAACTTAGAAGCCAGATGATAAAAAATTTAATTATTAAATAATGTCTTTGCTAATAATTTGGAGCCAGCAGGCGAACAAATTGTTAGTGCAAAACATTACCCCGCACATAATTTATTTATAATTATGCATTGTGGGTAAAAATAGAAAATATGACAATAATTAAGAACAGTAAAAAATATTATCAGATTATGTGCGGGGTGCTCAATTTTACAATTGCTCGCTTCGCTCGCAAGTAAAATATGGCAAAAGAAAAAAAACCAGCTAAGCCCAGTTATTTTGAGGCGGTGGGCAGAAGAAAGACATCAGTGGCAAGAGTGAGGATTTTCAGCAAGGGCGAGGCGGGAATTATTGTTAATGAGAAGAATTTTGAAAAATATTTTCCTACAAATGAATTGCGCAATATTGTTGAGGAACCGCTGAAGAAAATGAAACTTAGCAACAAGTTTAAAATACTGATAAGAGCTTCCGGTGGCGGTATTCATTCTCAGGCAGAGGCAACGAGGCACGGCATTACCAGAGCGCTGGTGATTTTTGATGCAGATTTTAGAAAACGTTTGAAAAAAGCGGGATTTTTAAAGCGCGATCCGCGCATGAAAGAGCGCCGCAAATTCGGCTTAAAGAAAGCAAGAAAGGCACCTCAATGGAGCAAGCGTTAAAATGTCTAATGTTTGGAGATTCAATCTCCAAACAATCGGGCGGGGGTAATGCATGGTTTTGCATTATCAAGGAACCACCTTGATAGGATCAGACAAATCACCGCTTGAATCCGGGTTCGATTCCCAACTCCCGCTCCAAATAAAATTTATACCCCGGTTTTGCCGGGGCTTTTATTTTACCCTGCAGAAGATGAGATACATGGGTAATATCCTTGATTTTGAGAGTGAATGATGATATGTATTAATTTAGATTTGAAATTTGAAAGGAGGAAATATCATGAAAACACGCGACCAATTCGACAGTCTCTCGCCGGTTGATTATCGATATTGGGAAGAAGAAGTCGCACGGTATCTCTCT
>JAHJXC010000093.1 GCA_018827845.1 Patescibacteria group bacterium | reverse complement strand
CTTGGCCTTGATTGTAATTTTTGATTTTCATACTAATATGACCCTCTTAAAATTGCTGTATTATAAAAATTTTCTGTTTTTTGATAATTGCCAGACGAACCCTGTATTGCCATTTCAATTTTTATTGCCTTTGATGTTGAAGACGCCGTAATTTGGCGGAAAACCAGATTTGTTACTGTAAGATCGTCTGAAGTCAAAGCCACAGCACTGGCACCCCTGTCTATAATCATAATTTTTCCTGAATCTAAATAAAATTCCACATAAGTATTTAAAACAAGATGGCCGGGATGAGAATCGAGATTGCTTGAAGCATCAATGTCATAAGCGAACCTTATTTCCCTTGTCATTCTTTCTATGGCCACTTCAGCAGAATTGTTAATTTTAATAATCACCCGGCCCTGATTAAAGGCTTTTATCACAAGCGTCAGGGAATTAACCACTAAAATAAAAATTACGGCAATGATGGCAGTATAAATAATTGTTTCTATTAAAGTAAACCCCTTTTTCATTTTATTCAAAAAGATTAGTAATATAAGTTGAAAAAGACTGGGTGACAGTACCCCCGCCTTCTTTCCAAGAAACAGAAACAGTAACTTTTTTAGTTCCAGTATCTATGGTTCCAGAGGTTGCGATGTCGTCATTAATATCTCTATGAACATCGCTTAAAACAAATTTTCTCTCAAAAATATTATCAATATAAGCACTGCTTGTAGTTGTTTCCCAATTAGTGCCGTTAAAATTTAGATAATAATTGACGCCATTGCTAAGGGAACTGATGTTGCTCCATCCGCTGTCTCTCATAATCTTCACTGCCTCTGTCCCTTCCTCCAGCAAAAAGCCGGCCTTTAAATTATGCGAACTTCTTTCCAAAATTTTAAAAGAAAGGTTGGCCACTGACATCAAGCCCAAAAAAGAAACAGATATTATTGTCACTCCCACAATAACTTCTATCAAGCCGAATCCATTTTTAAAATTAAACTTTCTCATTTTATTGAACATCAACGATGCCTGTATTTTTTATATCAATTGTTTTCGTTTTGCTGATATCGTTTTTAACTCTAAAAATAATTGAGCCGAATTGGTCGGTCTTGCCTGTTAATTTCTGGAAAACCAAATCAACTCCTCCGCCATCTAAAGAAATGCTTGAAATCTCAATTGATGAAGCTAGGGTTAAAACAACATTATCCGGGTTGGGTTCTGAAAAAATCGTGCCCTTAAAAAGCACTATCCTTGATGATTCAAAATGAATGCCGTATTGGGAAAAATCCTGAGAAGAAAGAGTTTTGGAACGGGCCTGATTAATCAAGGCAATAGTTTCATTCACAGAATTTTTTAATGACTGGTTTTCTCTGAAAGTATTGAGCGCGACAAGCGTAAAAACACTGATAACCATTAAAATCGCCACAGCAACAATGATTTCAATTATGGTAAACCCCGCACCATAAAATGGCATTGTGTTTTTACGCCTTTCCGAATAAAATGTTGAAAAATTAGACATAAATTTTAATCTATATTTCGTGTTCTTTCCAAACAAACACTTGGCGTAATGCCATTTTTTGGTAGCGGGGTAAAACCCTTCATAATATGCTATAAAAATTTGGCAATGTTTTGCTATTTATAAATATCATGGGTTCCAATATCTAAAAATAAAACCTCATCATCATTAAGAAAAATGAATTTTATACGATAAGAGTAATTTATCCAAAAGCCCCAAGATTCTTTTTCTTTTCCAGAAAGTTTATGCGTTTTTAAAATCAGATTAAATGGATTTTCTCTAAAAATTTTTTCTTTTTCCTCGGCCTGGTTTTTAATATTCCGGGGAAGTTTTTTGTAGTGCTTTTCAAAAAGAGTGGATGTTTTTATTTTCATAAAACAAATCTAATCTAGGTCAGCTAAAGATTTTATAGTTTTGCATTTTCCCTGCCGATATTCTTTCAGTCCGGTTTCCACTAATTTATCTAATTCCTCAGCCTCTTTTCCTTTCAAGTAATAAGCAGGTACTGCCCTTTCGCAGAGTTTTTGGTATTCTCCTAGCGGTAAAATCACCACTCCGCCTTGCTTCTTTATTTTTTCTTTAGAAACAGTAATTGTGGTCATATATTAATATACTATCAGTTCTTCCGATCTTTGCAAGTTTAGAGGGTTTTATCTGATTAGAGTCCTTTTATTAAATCAAGTAATTGATAGAGAAGATTCTTGGCGGATTCCAAAGCGCTTGCCATCTGGCTTAATTGAGATGATTGTGAGGCGGTTGCCGCCGCAATACTGAAGTAACTATCACTTGAGTCGCAGATTGTGGAGCCAGTTTGGCAAATTTGAATCGTATATGAACCATCAGGAGCAATACCACCAGTTGCGTAAACCTCCTGCAGATACTTACCAACTGACCAGTTATACGAAGAACCTTGTATGTTTTTTGCAATCGTATACGGATATGGATAAATCATGGAGCATACCTCTCCGGTACACGGCGGATAGTACTGGACTAATGTAATGTCATAATATTTCGGCGCGGCAGGCATACAAAATGCTCCAACTGGGCATAACGGAGGTGGTGTGTTATCCCGCCACTTGATTGTTTGCATTGTTCCTTTTATCCACACCTCCCCGCCGTTCGGCGAAAGCACGGTGATGGAGGAGGTTGTGATTATTGCTCCCACATTTACGCTAATGCTGGTTTTTGCGGAAAGGCCGCCGTTATCTGTAACCGTAAATGTTGGAGTATACACACCGGCTTTTGAATAAACATGGGTAAATGTGGCGGTTTGCGTATATTCTTGTGGTTTAAAAGGATTTGTGGCTGAATACCCAACAATTTCATCTCCCCAAAAAACAGAGTAAGTTAGTGTCCCCTGTTCCGGATCGCTGGCAGTGATTGTCCAAGTTCCGGTTTGACCAACATTAAGAGTTGTTGGCCCGCTAATGCCGGAAATAACGGGTGGTTGGTTAGTTGTTATAAGAACACACCCGCAAGGCAAGGGACAACCTTGCGCATCTAAACCCGTAGGGCAGACACTTCTGTATCCTGGTGCGCAAGTTATCATGGCTATTTTACAAATAGAGGGTGGTGTAATTCCGCATCCGTAAAGTTTATTTAATTTCGCTCTGGTGGTTGAGCCTGCAAAACCGGTTCCGTATTGAAGATTCCAGGGAGCTAAAACTTCATCTTTGTATTTTTGCTGAAAGCCGGAAACTAATGAGGCCATAGATTCATCAAAATTTCCAGATCCAATCTTAAATCCCTCTTTTTCTAATGCGGTACGTAAAGCTTCAACCTCGCTGCCGCTACTGCCGATTGTTAAATTTGTATTAAAATCATGGCACCAAGTTGCTGGCTGGCCTTGCAATTGGGCTAATTGCTGCTGCAGATTCTGGATTTGGGCTAATAAAGCACTAATTTGAGCTTGCAAATCCGCGATTGTATCTGCCGAAGAAACATTAGGGCTAATTAAAATGGCTAAAAATATGGCTATAATGGCGTATTTTTTAATGTTTTTCATATGTTATCAGTATCCCATAAATCGTTTTTTTTTAAAAAACATTTTGTGGATAACTACAATCCGCTCACCATTGAATACATCGGTTTAATCATGGAAATAGCGAAAAAGCCGACCACGGCGCCGATAATTACCATTAAAATCGGTTCAATGATAGTGGACATATTTTTCGTTGTTTCTGCCACTTCATCTTCGTAAAACGCAGCTAATCTCATAAGCATGTCAGTTAATTTGCCTG
>JAHJXC010000092.1 GCA_018827845.1 Patescibacteria group bacterium | reverse complement strand
GTTTTTCATATGCGATTATTATCTCATAAATCGTTTTTTTTTAAAGCAATCTGTGGATAACTACAATCCGCTAACCATTGAGTACATTGGCTTGATCATGGAAACCGCGAAAAATCCGACCACCGCTCCGATGATTACCATTAAAATCGGTTCAATGATGGTAGACATATTTTTCGTTGTTTCTGCCACTTCATCTTCGTAAAACGCAGCTAATCTCATAAGCATGTCAGTTAATTTGCCTGTTTCCTCGCCAACAGCCATCATTTCTCCAACAAGTATGGGATAAAGATTGTCCGCCTTTTTAAAAGATTCGGACATAGGAATGCCTTTCTGGATATCACTTCTTGCCTGTTCCAAAACCGCCTTGAATCTGGGATTCTGAACCACATCCTTGGTAATAGTAAGCGCCCCTAAAACATCCACACCTGCGCTGATGAGCGATGCAAGAGTGCGACTGGTGCGGCTGGAATTTATTTTTTTCACAAGAGGAGAAAAAAGAGGAGCGCGCAATAAAATATTTCCCAGCATACTTTTACCGCGTGGAGAGCGAGCAAGAAAAATAAAAGCCATAACTATAACAATGACGGAAATAAGAAACAAAATGGTGTGTTCTATAAAAAAGCTGCTGAGAGCAATAATTATCCGGGTGCTCATTGGCAGTTCAACTCCAAGTTCATCAAAAGTTGAAACAAGGGTGGGCACCACATAAATAAGCATCAAGATGCCGATTAAAATCATGGCTATGACAATAATGGCCGGATACATCATGGCTCCTTTTACTTTTTTGCGAATGGCATTATCTTTTTCCAGTTGCTCGCTGATAAGCGTCAGGGATTCGCTAAGTTTTCCAGTTTCCTCGCCTACCTTTACCATGGCCACAAAAAGAGAAGAAAAAACCCGAGGATATTTCTTCATTCCCTCGCTCAAAGAGCCGCCCTTTTTAATGTCTTCAATAAGATTGTTGAGAATATCTTTAAATTTTTTGTTTTTTGTCTGCCGGCCAAGAATTTCCAGTCCGCGGGCAATGGAAACTCCGGCAGAAATCATTACTGAAAGATTGCGGCTAAAAAAAATCTTATCAGAAACAGAAATACTGCCTAAGACAGATGGGATTTGAAAAAAACTTTTTTTTACATCCTCCTCTCTGCAGGAAATAAGCATATATCCCTGCTGTTTGATAATTTTTGCCAAATCAAAACGATCTTTGGCTTCCATTACGCCCTTTATTTCCTCACCCGAAATTTTTTTCGCATAATAAGTAAAATGCATGTTGCTTAATATTATAGCATAAAAATTATTTCCTTAATCTCCCTCGCAATCTTATATCCCCTGCAGTGCTTTAAAATTCCTAGATACGAATTGATGCTTTGTCTATTTTGCGGATTATTTTTAATCTTTTTCAAAATCCTTCTCTTTGTCTTTGTTCTTAAAACCCTGTGATCAGTAAAATTAACCCAGCCCAGAAAATCAACACCCGAGGCCAAGGTTTTGATGAAAATTTTGTCAGGATGAAGTTCCAGTTTTAATTTCTCGCTTAAAAACCTTTTGATTTCCGAAATAACATTATTCAGCCAATTATAATCTTCTGATAAAATAATAAAATCGTCGCAATATCTGATATAATATTTTGCCTTTAATTTATGTTTAACAAACTGATCAAATTTGTTCATATAAACATTAACAAAAAGCTGGCTAGTAAGATTGCCGAGCGGAAGTCCTACGCCAGTTTTGTTTTCAGTATGGAAACTATCTATCACTTGCCCGAGAAGCAAGAGGATATCCGAGTCATTAACATGTTTGGCTAAAATATTTTTTAATATTTTATGGTCAATATTGGCAAAAAATTTTTTAATGTCGCATTTCAAAACCCAGCAAGTTTTTGTGTTGTTTTTACTAGTTTTATAATGAAATTTCCTGAATCTGTTAATTGCCTTATGCGTACCTTTTTCTTTCCTGCAGGAAAAAGAATCGGCTATGAATAGCTTGTCGAAAAACGGATACAAAATCCTATGGATAGCGTGGTGAACTAATCTGTCGCGGACGCTGGCTTTATGAATATCTCTCGGCTTAGGGTCGTTTATCTTAAATGCCTGATAACCGCCATGGCGATATGTTTTATCCGCTAATTCTTTGTGAAGTTTAAAAATATTTTCTGAAAAATGCAGTAAAAATTCTGCAACATCTTTCCTTTTTCTCTTTCCGCGCAAAAATTCTTGCCAAGAAACAAGCAAATTCTCAATCGATATGATATTATTATATTCATGGCGAAGCCTTTTACTCTCTCTCTCTCTCTCTCT
>JAHJXC010000091.1 GCA_018827845.1 Patescibacteria group bacterium | reverse complement strand
AGTAGGCGCTTCCGGAAAATTTATCAGCGGACCTTTTGTAATAGAAGGGATAATGCACGGTATTATTGCCAGCATCGTCACTATGGCTTTGTTTTATCCCTGCACTTTGTGGCTTGGCAAAATGACTCAGAACTTTTTCGGCGGAATTAATATTTTTGAATATTATATTTCCAATTTCGTCCAGCTATTTTTAATTATTCTAGGAACAGGAATAATTCTCGGCGCAATCTCCAGTTTTATTGCAGTGAGAAGATATTTAAAGGTATAATACTTGTGGTGAGTTTATCGAACCATTGCGGAGTCGTCTAATGGTAGCAACTCTTGTACTTCTGTGTTAATATACAGATATAGAATTATGGGTTGGAATAAAGGATATACAAAACATACTCATCCCTCGGTATTAAAAATATCCCGAACAATGAGACGAAAGAAAATCGATAATTTTGCAAGGTGGAGAGATGAAATGAAGAGGCTCGGAAAGATTAAAGCAATTTACCCTGAACTTAAAAAGAATGGCGATTTAGCAGAATTAATTGGTGTAATTTTGGGTGATGGCTATTTAGGCAAATTTCCAAGATCAGAAGTTTTAAGAATTGTTTCAAATGCTAATAATCCCGGATTTATTAAAAGATATGCGATTTTAACTGAAAGAGTTTTTAAGAAAAAGCCTTATGTGTCAAAGAGAAAGAAATCAAATGGCGTAGATATAACAATTTACGAAAAAAATATTAGTAAAAGACTAAAGATTCCCATTGGGTCAAAGAAAGATAAAAAATTTGCTATTCCCAAATGGATTTTGAAAAATAAAGAATATTTGATAAGATATCTTCGGGGATTGTATGAAGCGGAAGGCTCTTTTTGTATCCATAGAGCAACATACACATTTAAATTCTTATTCGCTAACAGAAATAAATCACTGCTTAAAAATGTTTATCAAGCACTGAAAACTTTAAGATTTAATCCTCATATAAGTAAAGATAAAATTCAGATTTCGAGAAAAAATGAAGTTTGTAAAATTAAAGATTTAATAAAATTTAGAAAATATTAATATTGCGGGGTGGTGTAATCGGTAGTCACGTCGGGCTCTGGACCCGGAGATCTAGGTTCGACCCCTAGCCCCGCAGAAGCAGAACCGACATCGTAAGTCGGTTAATGATAAAATGAATTCATGAAAACGCAAAAACAAGTGGAAAAAGAATTACAGGGATTAATTGATAAGCACAAATTATCAAATCAGTTAAGCGTGGAAAAAATTAAGGGCTGGGTATGCAATGAAAGAGACAAATCTATGGAAGCAGTTAATAAATTTTTGAAAAAATTCATAGACCATTTTCAGGACGTAAAGGATAAAGATTTTAATAAAATTTTAGAGATTGCTAATGATTGCTGGAATTATTTTCCGCATAAAATTTTGGGCGGTAAATCGCCAGATCAAATGATGCGTCAAGAAATAAAGAAACATCCTGAACTAAAAAACAGAGGAAAACAAAAGATGCCCAAGATGATCGTAGGAGGGAAGGAGATGGAATGGGAAGAGTACGAAGAAATGATTAAAGAAATGGAACGGCAGCAGCAGCCATTTAAAGAATGGATTGATAAAGAATTATTGCCGAAATACAAAGAATTTTTAGAAAAAACATTGAGCGAAAAAACGGCGGAAATGCATTACAGCGTGGCGGATATATTTTTTGAAAGAGTTTTACATGTTGGCTTTATTGAACTTGAACAAATCCGCAGCAACTTTATTCAAAAGGAATTTCCGCGCTGGTGGCAGACGCACGTTTTAATGAATAGTCTTAAAGAAAAAGAAGTTTTGTCTTCACTGAAGAAACTTTTTCAGTTTATTGATTTCGCTTTTGGCAAGTAGAGGCTATGTGCGCCACTTAGTGGCGAACATTTGTGGTTGACTAATTTTTATCGGGGTGTATAATGCAATTATATTAGCTATACGAACCTGCCTGACGGCAGGCAGGCGTCGACGTATTAAATAAGCAAATAAGCGAGTTAAATCACGGAGTTATCTTTGGTTTAGTTTAGTCTTAAAATTTAGATGAATTCGGATACCAATGCGGGAAACGACAGACCATTCAAGAGAGATATGATTCAGGGAGACTGGCAGTGTTCTGAATGCGGAGCAAAAATTACAGAGCTCCCATTTGAACCGAGCGAAGGCAGGCCTCTGTTTTGCAGAGATTGCTATCGCAACAAACGCCCCCCTCGAAATTTCCGCAGATAATTAATAAAAGAACCCCCGCCTGAGGCGGGGGTTCTTTTATCCGCCAGCTGGCGGACCTCCTATCTATTCAAATTCTTCAAAAACCCGAAGGCCTCTTCAAGGTTCTTGGTAATAATCTCAAGCACAGATTCAGAAGCCCGCGGAGCAAGTATTGTTCTCATTGGGCCGACAGTAATGTTCCCAGCTTCGTCAGAAGAGGATATTTTAATCCTGTAAATGGTGGCT
>JAHJXC010000090.1 GCA_018827845.1 Patescibacteria group bacterium | reverse complement strand
GGCTTCTTATGATGTCATAATTAGAAATGGGACGGTTTTTGACGGCAAGGGAAATAAGCCCCAGAAGATTGATGTTGGCATACGAGGTGATGAGATTAAAAAAATAGATAATCTAGACCCTCAGAGCGCAGGAGAAATAATTGATGCCACGGACAAATATGTCTGTCCGGGTTTTATTGACCTGACAAACCATTCTGATACTCACTGGACCCTTTTTTCTCACCCTCGCCAGGAAAGTTTAATAAGGCAGGGGATTACCACAATTCTGGGAGGAAACTGCGGTTCTTCCATTGCTCCGATAATAAAAGGCGAGGGGATAAAAAGCATTTCCAAATGGACTGATATTTCAAAAATCAATGTCAACTGGCAGACAGTGGATGAATTATTTTCTGTTTTGGAAAAGCGCAAGCTGGGATTGAATTTTGCCACATTAATCGGCCTGAACACCTTAAAATGCGAAAGCAATGATTTAAAGCAGATGAAATTTTTACTGGAATCTTCTATGAAAGAAGGGGCTTTCGGATTATCAACAAATTCCAGAGACGACGAGATAATAGAATCACTGTTCAATTTAGTCAGTAAAAAAGGAGGCATAACAAAACATCATCTTGAAGACGAAGGAGCGAACATTCTTCCTGCTATTTCCAATTTAATTGACGTTGCCAGAAAGACAAAAAGCAAACTGCATATCTCTCATTTTAAAGTACTTGGGAAAAGCGCGTGGGTTTTTTTTGAAGACGCCCTCAAAATGATGCGCAATGCCCGGGAAGAAGGCGTGGCTCTTTTCTGCGACCTTTTCCCTTATGAAAAAACCGGTTCCAATCTTTTCACGCTCCTGCCCCTGTGGCTGAAAAAAATGAAGGAAAGCGAAATAATAGAAATTCTGCATTCCCAAGGAGACGATCGCAGAAAAGAAGCGATTGAATATCTGAAAAATCTTACGCTTCATTATGACAGGATTGTCATTGCCTCTTCTTTGTTCAGAACAGGGTCAGCAGGAAAAACAATTTTAGAAATAAGCAAAACAACAGGCCTTTTGCCAGAAGAGTTAATCCTGACCATTTTGGCGGAAAACAATCTGCGCGTTTCCATCTTCAGCGAAGTTATTAATCCTGAGCATCTTCTGGAACTTGCCAAGGAAAATTACATGGCTTTTTCTTCTGACGGCGTGGGCTATGACATTTCTTCTCCGGCCATTCCTCATCCGCGGTCTTTTGGAGCTTTTCCGCGCGCCTTTCGTTTGTTTGTCAAAGAAAATAAAATCTTGAGTTGGGAAGAGGCGATTCGCAGAATGACCGGTTTGCCAGCTGAGATTTTGGGGATAAATGACCGCGGAACTATTGCAAAAGGCAAAAAAGCTGATATAATAATTTTCAACCCCGAAGAAATAAACGATTATTCCACTTATGAAAATCCTTTTCGTTTTGCGGAAGGCATAGAATATGTTTTTATTAACGGGGAGATAGTCTTAATCAACAGCGAATTGACCGGCAGATTTGCAGGCCGTATCATCAAAAAATCATGACACACAAATCAAACCCTGTTGGTAATGAAATTACTTGCATTATGTATGGCATCAAAGATGCTATTTTAAATGATTCAAAAAAAATGATAAGGGTCTTAGTAGAAGCGGCTAAAAAAGAAAAATTTAAAATCCTAAAATCTGTTTCTTATGCTTTTAAGCCCCACGGCTTTACAGCTATTCTTTTGATTCAGGAATCCCACATTGCCATTCATACTTATCCTGAATATAACTGTTTGGTTTTTAATCTCTATAGCTGCCGCGGCCCTAGGGACGGCAGGAGAGCTTTAAATTTTTTCAAAAAAGCCATTGGGCCAAAAAAAATTAACCTGAGAGAGAGCAGAGTAAAGATTGATCAAAATAAAAAATAATGATTAAAAAGATTCTCAAAAAAATTATTGTGTTCTTGCTTCGCATGGAAGCCAGGCTTATTCTTCGCAAATACAAACCAAAGATTGTGGCTGTCACCGGAACAGTGGGAAAGACTTCTAGCAAAGACGCCATTTACACTATTCTGTCCGCGGACTTTTATACAAGAAAAAGCGAGAAAAGTTACAACAGCGAATTGGGCGTGCCTCTGACAATTATTGGAACAAAAAGCGCTTGGAATAATTTATTCCAATGGATCTTAGTATTGTTCAAGGGCTTAAAATTATTGATTGCAAAATATGATTATCCGCAATGGCTTATTTTGGAAATGGGTGTAGACAGGCCAAAAGACATGAAAAAACTGGTTTCTTATGTTAAGCCGGATATTGGCGTGATTACTGCCTTGGGAGAAACGCCTGTTCATGTGGAGTATTTTAAAAGCGCTGATGATTTAGCAAAAGAAAAATCAAGGATGGTTCAAGCCATTGGGAAAAGCGGGTATGTTATTTTGAATGCTGACGATAAATTGTCTTTGTCAGCCAGAGAAAAGACAAAGGGAAAAATATTGACATTCGGTTTTTCAGAAGAGGCGGATTTAACAGCTTCCAATTACCATATTGTTTACAAAAGAGAAGGCGATAAAGATATTCCTGAGGGCATCACTTTCAAAGTTGATTATAAGAGGAATATTATTCCTGTCCGGCTTTACGATGTTTTTGGCAAACAGGCAGTTTATAGCGCTCTAATTTCAATGGCTGTGGGTAGCGCTATGGGTATGAATTTAGTGGAAATGGCAGATGCGCTTTCGCGTTATAAAGCTCCTGCTGGCCGGCTTAGATTGTTAGAAGGTATTAAAAACACTTTTATTTTAGATGACAGTTATAATTCTTCGCCAATTGCCTTAGTCGCAGCTCTGGAGGTTTTAACAGAAGTTCCAGCAAAAAGAAAAATCGCTGTTTTGGGAGATATGCTGGAATTGGGCAAATATACCATTGATGAGCATAAAAAAGCTGGCAGGGAAGTTAAAAAAGCTGCTAATCTGCTTTTCATAGTAGGACCCAGATCAAAGTTTACTGCTGAAGAAGCGAGAATAGCAGGGTTTAAGGAAAATAATATTTTTGAATTTTCCACTTCTGATGAAGCCAAATTGGAAGTTCAGAAAAAAATCAAAGAAGGCGATTTAATTTTAATAAAGGGCTCGCAGAGCATGAGAATGGAGAAAATCGTGGAAGAAATAATGGCTCATCCGGAAAACAAAAAAGAATTGCTTGTGCGACAAGAAAAAGAGTGGTCTAATAAATAAGGGAACGGCCTCTTCGTCTAGTGGTTAGGACGCCGCCCTC
>JAHJXC010000089.1 GCA_018827845.1 Patescibacteria group bacterium | reverse complement strand
TGTTGATGCTGATAAACTGGACTTAAAAAGATATCCGGAATACGTTATTTCTCGAGTTTTGGAATATGGCGATGCGACTGCATTAAGATGGTTATTTAGAAATTATAAAAAATCCGATTTTAAAAAAGTATTAACTAAAAGACGCAGCATTTCAGCCAAAACCGCTAATTATTGGGGGTTAATCCTGGGCATTCCTAGGAACAAGATTTTATGTTTGAGGAGGCAATATCAAGACAAACGGCAAAAAATCTGGAAATTTTAGGAAAATCAAAGATATTGAAGAATGCTTATCTTGCCGGTGGCACTGCACTGGCCTTACAAATGGGCCATAGGGTTTCTTATGATTTGGATTTTTTTACTGACAAGAAATTCAAGGCCCAGATTTTTTTAAAAAAAATTAGCCAGATTAAATCATATCGCCATGAACGAATTGACTGGGGAACAATTTTAGGGAAATTAGGCGACGTGAAATTCAGTATTTTTTATTATGATTACCCGTTATTAAAGAAGCCAATCCAGTTTAAGGATATTAAGGTAGCCAGTATTCATGATATAGCCGCTATGAAAATAGCGGCTGTGAGCGAAAGAGGTACAAAAAGAGATTTTATAGACTTGTATTTTATTCTCCAAAAATTTACCCTTTCTGAAATACTTAATTTTTACAATCATAAATACAAAAAATTGTCTTCAAATCTGATTCATATAAAAAAAAGTATAGTCTATTTTGTTGATGCTGAGGAAGATGAAATGCCGAATATGTTAAAACAGGTTTCTTGGAAGGAAGTAAAAAAATTTTTTGAAAAAGAAATCAAATCGCTTTCAATCTAAAATCTCCTTTTTGTTGATAAGTGAAATTGAGGTTTTGAGACGAAGAGGTTATAATGATTTATAATGGCATACGACGTAATTACAATCGGAACAGTGACACGGGATGTTTTTTTGAAAAGCGGGGATTTTGAAGTTGTGAAAAATTCAAATTATAGAACTGGCAGGGCTGGGTGTTTTGTGCTGGGAACAAAATTAGAAATACCAAAGGTGGCCATTGCCAGCGGAGGCGGCGGAACCAATGCGGCCGTAAGTTTCAGCCGCCAGGGTTTTAAAACAGGATGCATTGGTAGGATAGGAAATGATGAAATCGGAAAAGAAATTATTGAAGAATTAAAACAAGAAGGAGTTGATTCTTTGTTTCAAATAGACAAAGAATATGATACCGCTTATTCAACCATTTTGGTGGCAGCAGATGGGGAGAGAACAATTTTGGAATATCGCGGAGCCAATGATTATATAAACGAGAAAGAGATAAAATGGAATAAATTAAAAAGCAAATGGGTTTATATTGATTCTCTGGCTGGCAACGTAAATCTCTTGACAAAGATTTTGGATTGGGCAAAACAGAATGGAATAAAAACAGCTTTTAACCCAGGCAAGAGATTGATAAAACTTGGAATAGGACTGCATAAATATCTTGAAGATATTGATATTTTTATTGCCAATGAAGATGAATCAGCCTATGTGGCTGGCATTGAATATGAAGAAGACAAAGAGCCGGAGATTTTTAAAAAACTGGATGAAGTGGTGAAAGGAATTGTGGTAATGACCAAAGGTCCGCGCGGAGTGGAAGTTTCTGACGGCAAAAAGCATTATTTGGCAGGCATACCTGATTCGCCGATTTTGGACAGGACCGGAGCAGGAGATTCATTTGGCAGCGGTTTTGTCGCGGGATATATTGAAAGTAACAGCGATATTGAGTTTGCCATCCAGCTTGGCACATCCAATGCCACTTCAGTGGTGCAATATTTCGGAGCCAAGCAAGGGCTTTTGAAAAAAGGCGAATGGGGAAAATATCCCAAGGTAGAAGTTCAAATAAAAGAAATATGAAAAATTATGATTTTATTGCAATAGGAGATATGGTGACAGACGCTTTTATTGAATTAGAGGAAGCTGAAGTAGAAGGTAATGATGGTTTAACAAAAATCTGCATGCGATTCGGAGATAAGATTCCTTACAAAGATGTTCATATTATTCCTGCAGTGGGCAATAGCGCCAATGCCGCGGTGAGCGCCAGCCGTTTAGGCTTGAAGAGCGCATTGATTGCCAATATAGGAAATGATTATTTTGGAGAGGAATGTGCAAACGCGCTTAAAAAGGAAAAAGTGGGTTCTGAATTTGTTAAGATTCACAAAAATAAAAAAACTAATTATCACTACGTTCTCTTATTTAAAGGAGAAAGGACAATTCTCATTAAACACGAAGAATATGATTATAAACTTCCTGACATAGGAAATCCAAAATGGATTTATCTTTCTTCTCTGGGTTCAAATTCCTTGCCATTTCATTCTGAAATAGAAAAATATTTAAATGACAATCCAAAAGTAAAATTGGCTTTTCAGCCGGGAACTTATCAGATGCGGTTTGGCAAAGAGGCCTTGGCCGGCATTTATAAAAGATCAAATATATTTTTTTGCAATAAAGATGAAGCAAAAAGAATTTTAGACAGCCGAGAGGAGGATATTAAAAAACTTTTAGTAATGATGCATGAATTGGGTCCAAAAATGACTGTAATTACTGACGGTATCAGAGGCGCATTTGTTTATGACGGAAAGGATTTCTGGCAGATGCCAATGTATCCTGATCCAAAACCGCCCTTGGACCGTACCGGCGCTGGAGATGCTTTTTCTTCAACTTTTGCCATAGCCATAGAGCTTGGTTTGGCTATAGAAACTGCCTTGCGCTGGGGGCCAGTTAATTCAATGTCTGTGGTGCAGTACATTGGCGCGCGCGAAGGATTATTAACTAGAGAAAAATTAGAAGAACACCTTAAAAAATCGCCGGCAAATTATAAACCGCAGAAAATTTAAATTATGAGATTAGATGATATTTTAAAAAAGGCAACAAAAGAACATTGGTCAACAGGGCATTTTAATATTTCCAATCTGGAACAACTGAGGGCTATTATGGAGGCAGCCAAAAATTTGAATTCACCCATTATGATCGGAGTTTCCGAAGGCGAAAGAAAGGCAATTGGTTTAAAACAGACAGTGGCTTTGGTTCAGGCATTTTATGAGGAATATGGTATCCCGGTTTTTTTAAACCCTGACCATTCAAAATCCGTAGAATCAGCCAAGACCGCTTTTGATGCAGGTTTTAATTCTGTTCATATTGATTTGTCAAAATTACCATACGAGGAAAATGTAAAAGGCACGGCTGAAGTGGTTGATTATGTTAAATCAAAAAGCCCTGATGTTTCTGTGGAGGGCGAATTAGGTTATTTGCGCGGAGAATCAAAAGTGCAAAAAGAAATTATTGAAATCAAGCCGGAAGATTTGACCAGGCCGGAGCAGGCAGCGGAATTTGTGGAAAAAACCGGCATAACCAGATTTTCCGGCGCTTACGGCAATATTCATGGCATTGCTGCTAATGAGCCAAAACTTGATTTGGATAGAATAAGAGAAATCAGAAAAATTCTGCCGGAAAATGTTTCCATGGTTTTGCATGGCGGTTCGGGTATTTCTGATGAAATGATGAAAGAGGCGATAAAGGCAGGCATTGCCAATATCCATATTAATACGGAAATCAGAATTGCTTATGCAGAAGCCCTGAGAAAATCATTGGCTGACAATTCTGATGAAGTTGTGCCATATAAAATTTCCCCGCCAGTGATTAAGGCGGTCCAGCAAAAAGTCGAGGAAAAATTAAAATTATTTGGAAGTGTAAATAAAATATGAAAGTCTATGTAACAAGAATGATTCCGCAGAGCGGGATAAATAAATTAAAAGCAAAGGGATACGAAGTTGACATTAATCCTAGTGACAAGGTATTAAGCAGGAAAGAACTTATCAAGGCCCTAAAGAAAAAACAGTATGACGCTGTTTTGTGCTTGCTGACTGATAAAATTGATAAAGAGATTTTTGATGCTGTGCCAACAGCAAAAATTTTTGCCAATTACGCGGTCGGATATGACAATATTAATTTGAATGATGCCAAAGAAAAAAACGTAATGATTACAAATACGCCCGGCGTGCTTACAGAAACAGTTGCAGAGCATACTTTTGCCTTGATGTTGGCCATCAGCCATCGGGTTGCAGAGGCGGATAAATTTACAAAAGCAGGGAAGTATAAAGGATGGGCGCCAATGCTTTTATTGGGCACTGACCTTTCGCATAAAACTTTGGGCATTGTAGGATTGGGCAGAATCGGCTCAAGAGTGGCTTATCATGGAGTGAAAGGATTTGATATGAAAGTTATCTATTATGATGTAAAAAGAAATGAAGATTTTGAAAGAGAATTCGGCGCAGAATTTAAAGAAAATGTTGGCGACCTTCTAAAAGAGGCTGATTATGTTTCCATCCACGTGCCACTTTTGGACAGCACACGCCATCTTATTAATCGACAACGGTTGTCGATTATGAAGCCGAGCGCTTATTTAATTAACACTTCGCGCGGCTCGGTTATTAATGAAGCAGATTTAGCTGAAGCATTAAAAAATAAAATTATCAAAGGCGCTGCTCTAGATGTTTTTGAAAAAGAGCCGGAACTTACTAAGGGCTTGGAGAAATTAGATAATGTTATTCTTACTCCGCACATTGCTTCTGCCACAGAAGAAACCCGCTCCAAAATGTCTGAAATGGCAGCTGACAACATCATCCCTGCCCTAGAAAACCAAACCCCGCCAAATCTTGTAAAAATCAGTTAGTCTTGACTTCTTAAATCCGTATTGCTATTCTATTGAATTAGAAGCTACTAAAAAAGGAGGTAAACATGTACGTAAATTGCACTTTGACTTTTGATGTTGGGGAATATTTAAAGGGCGATGTGGGGTATACTATTAATGAGAGTATAAAAAGGGAGTTTTCAACTGGCTCAATTGACACAACAAAAGAAGCAGGACTGGGTTATTTACAATACGAAATAATGCAGATACTCTTTACAGATAAAGTTATTAATGATGGTTTCAGAAAAGGCAGAAGGCATATCATAAATGCCCGTTTGACAGTAAAAGAGAATAAACGTAAGGCCAAAGAGCATATTTTTTATCTCAAAAAGTGTTTTAAAAGCATGGGGAGATTGAGCTTCTCAGGAATAATTCATAGAGCTAAATATACCTCATGTTGGGTTTGAAAATAAGCCGGCAATGCCGGCCTTTTTCTTTTTTATCCACAGGGCGACCACTTGGCGGTGAAACCGCCAAGTGCTAAAATAAACTCATGGTTGTTAGAAAAATACCTTTTGTAAAAGGGGAATTTTATCATATTTATAATCGCGGAGTTGATAAAAGAAATATCTTTGAAGATTATGAAGATATGGAAAGATTTTTTGAAAGCATGAGAGAATTTAATACCGTTGAACCGATCGGTAGTTTGTTTGAAGTATCATTTAATAATTCAGATCACAAGAAAGAAAAAAAGTCACTGGTTAATTTTATTGCCTTTTGTTT
>JAHJXC010000088.1 GCA_018827845.1 Patescibacteria group bacterium | reverse complement strand
AAGTGAGTTGAGTTTTTTGCCAAAAATTTTGACCAAATAAGCAATGCCGAAATAACGGATTAATCTGCCTATTACAGCAGCTAGAATCATTTTCCATAGAGAAATTTTGAAAATACCCGCGGCAATGGTAATAATTTTAAAAGGAATGGGGGTAAAGGCGGCAGTAAATACAGTCAGAAAGGCATGTTCAGAGAATTTCACTCCAATGTCGCTTATTAGCTGCTGAAGATTGTAGAGCTCAACAAGATGACAACCGACAGTCTCATAAAATCCCCAGCCAATGAGATAGCCCAACAGGGCCCCTAAAATCGATCCGATGGTTGTAAGGCCTGCATAAAAAATCCAGCGCTCCGCATTTATTAAAAGGATGGCAATCATCAAAATATCAGGAGGAATAGGAAAAAAAGAGGCTTCTGCAAAAGCAATAACAAAAAGGGCAACAGCCATATGAGGAGAATGCGCCCATTTCAAAGTCCATTGTTTTAGACTTTCAAAAACTCTTAAAACAAAAAATCTCATGTCAGAATTATAAAACGCTTCTTAAATGCTCTGCGGCTTTTTCAGGCGGGACAACTACAACCTCAATGCCAGTGCCCAGCTCCATGCCTGCCCATTTATAAGTGCGCGGCAGAATCTCAATATGCCAGTGATAATAAGGCACATTCTTCATATTAACCGCGGAAGTATGAATGAAAAAATTATAATCAGGATTTTTAAGAACTTTGCTAATTCTTTTCAGGGCATCTTTCAGCGCCTCGGCCAGATAAACAATCTGATTCTCCGGAGTTTCTTCAAAATCAGAACTGTGTTTTAAGGGAAAAATTCTTGTCTCATACGGCACGCGCGAGGCATATGGATTAATGGTAATAAAATGCTTGTTCTGAAAAACTACTCTTTTTTTTTCTTTTATCTCACGGTCTAAAATGGCGCAATGGATGCATTTTTTGTATTTTTTGAAAAAATCACTGCCTCCGCTGATACTGCTGCTAACATCAGGCGGCGTAATAGGCATAGCGACAATTTGAGAATGAGGATGTTCAACTGTAGCGCCGGCTAGTTCTCCTTTATTATAGAAAATTAAAATATAATCAATGCATTTGTTTTTCTCCATAGTTTTATATCTTTCTTGGTAAGCCTTCAGAATCATAGTTATTTCGTCAGGAGACATTTTTTCAAGATTTTTTTTATGGTCGCGGGTAATAACAATTTCATGAAAACCAATGGCGTCAATTCTTTGATGCACTCCTTCTAAATCAAAACTGGCGCATAATTTATTTTTCAACAAAAGAGGATATTTATTGGGGATAACCTGCACAAACCAGTCTTTAGATAACGGCTTAAAATACTGCAAAACCGGATCCGCATTCCCGCTTTTTTGAGGATCTTCAAAAGGGCAGTTCTTTATTGAAGCCTTCTTTTTAACTTTCCCCTTTTTGCTTAAAAAATGCGGCCTTGTGTTTCTAAGCGAAGAAATCAAAATCCAATCTCCGCTTACCAGATCTCTTCTAAATTCCGAAACTATATTTTTGTCTTTTTTATTTGCCGTCTTGCTCATTATATTTTCCGCGTGTAATATTCCAGCGGATTTTTAGGACATCAAAAAGAACTTTAAAATAAGCCATCAAACTAACATGGCTTTTGGGATCATTTATCCAGTGGATTGGAATAATGCCTATTTTATATTTAAACTTCCTGGCCAAGGCTAGAGATTCAACATCAAAAGCCCAGCGGTTTATTCTTGTTAATGGGAAAATTTTTTCAGCTGCGTAGTCTCTAAATGCCTTGAATCCGTTCTGGGTATCCCAAATTCCCGGCACTGCCAGAAGCTGAATATAAAGGTTGCCCATGTTGCCCATTAATCTTTTGTACCATGGCTGGGGAACATCCTGTCCAGCGCCTTCAGCATCTTTGGGATCGCGGGTGCTTATCACAATATCATAACCCTTATCAAACAAGGGCCGCATTTTTTCAAAATAAGAGATGTCAGTGGAATTGTCAGCGTCAGTAAATAGGCGGATTTTGCCCTTGCTGGCAAACATGCCTTCTTTAACAGTGTAGCCCTTGCCCATATTCTTTTTTCTGTCAATTAAATCCAGATTGGGTACGCTTAATTTAAGATCGCGCACAACATCAGCGGTTTTGTCTTTTGGACCATCGCAAACTACCAAAATTTCATAAGAATATGGCTGTTTTTGCAAATAAGAAGAGATCGCCCTTAAGGTTTTTGGGATTCTGTTTTCTTCGTTATAGGCAGGAATAATGACTGATAAATATGTTTCCATAATCTGCATTATATCATATTTCCTTTTTCTATGTAACTTCTGAGGATAAGGGCAGCGGCAGATGCATCAGTTTTCTTTGTTTTACCGATTATTCTTTCTGCTTCTTTGGTTGTCAAAACTTCTGATTGGTAAATAACCGGCAAGCCAGACTCTTTTTCTAATAAAACCTTGAGTCTCTCGATTTTTTTCATAATAGGGTTTGGCTTGCCCTTATAATCAAGCGATTCGCCAAGAATAATTTTCCCAACATCATTTTCCCCGCAAATTTTTTTAATCTGTGCAACATTCAATGTTGCACACTTGGGACAGTTTGCGATTACAGAATGTGGAAAAGCGAAACTACCGCTCTCATCCGAAAGCGCCACCCCAATCCTTTTCTCTCCATAATCAATCCCCATTAATCGCATAATTTTGTCAATATTTCTGCGCCTTTTTTGGTGACTGCCACAGTATGCTCAAAATGCGCTGCTAAAAAGCCATCTTTTGTTTTCCAGGTCCAGTTGTCTTTGTCTAAAACAATATCCGGCCCGCCTAACACAACCATTGGCTCAAGAGCCAGAATCATTCCTTCTTTTAATTTCAAACCAGTTCCTTTTTCTCCAAAGTTTGGTATATCCGGCGGTTCGTGCACATTATATCCAACTCCATGCCCCACCAATCTCCGCACCACATTAAAACCGTTATTTTCAGCGCAGGATTGGATGCTAAAACTAATATCGCCAATATGACTGCCGCTCTTAATTGATTTGATGCCGACATCAAGCGATTTTTTTGCTGTTTCAATAATTTTTTTTGCCTGATCATCAACTTTGCCAATTGGCACAGTAATGGCCATGTCTGTGTATAAATTTTTATATTTCATACCCAAATCCAAACTTACTATATCGCCCTCTTGCAGAATTCTATTCTTGCTTGGAATTCCGTGAACAATCTCGTTGTTTATTGAAACACACAAAGAGGTAGGATAAGGAATTTTATCTTCTCTTGTTTTGTAATTTTTAAATGACGGTTCGCCTCCTATATTTTTAATTAATTTTTCAGCCAATTCATCCAGCTCAATAGTGGAAACTCCCGGCCTAACTTTTTCAGCCACTTCATACAAAACAGACGCAAGCCGTTTACCACCTTCCTTTAATATTTTAATTTCTTCCGATGTCTTAATACTAATCATGTATTCAATTTCTCTACTATATCCTTATGAACCTTTTCAATGCTTTGGTCCCCATTAATTACAATGATTTTGTGCTTCTTTTTTAAAAATTCCAGGCCGGGCAGTGTTTCTTCTTTATATACTCTGATTCTTACATTAAAAATCTCTTCTTTATCCAAGTCACGCTTTCTTTTTTTTATCCGCTTTCTTAATTCTTTTTCTTTGGCGTCAATTTCAATTATTTTTATATTTTCTTTGTCAATCAATTTTACCAAAAAATCATAGAGATTTTCTGCTTCATAAAGAGTTCTGGGGGAGCCGTCATAAATAATTCCTTTGCAGTTATCTTTATCGTTGAAAATTTCTTCGGTTTTTTCTTTAATCACTTTAAACATCCATTTTGCATCAAAAAGCAGGCCCGTATCATATCTTTCTTTTTGTTTTAAGGTTTCAGAATCATTGTGGGTTTTTATATACTCCCTACCGATCTTGCTGGAAATAAAATGAAAAAAGCCCAATTTGTCAGCCAGCAGTTTTATCTGGGTTCCCTTGCCAGACCCCGGTGGCCCCAAAACCATAAAAACAGAAAAATTTTCTTGTTTATTCATAATGCACTTTATTTATAAATATCTCTTCTGTGGCCGATTTTCAAGATGAAAATTTTATCATCTCGTGCGTCAAAAATAACGCGGTAATCACCGATACGAAATTTCCAGTCGCCAAATCTATCATCCCAGTTTTTTGAATTGGCGAAGGGCTGACTGGGAGAAAAATAATCTCATAGATAGACTATCGCAATTTTAACTTTCTTTCTATATTTTCTAAGCTTATTACTTTACCTTTTTTAATTTCTTGTCTGGCTTTTGCGATATCTTTCAGTAATTTTTTTGATTGAATCATCTCCAAATCTTCCTTTATTTTTTCGTATTTTTCCAATGGTAAAATTACTAATCCCTCCTTCTTAATAAGGGATTT
>JAHJXC010000087.1 GCA_018827845.1 Patescibacteria group bacterium | reverse complement strand
TTATCTACTCGAAATCTGACAATCAATGGACATCCTGCTATTGAAATATCTGCAATTACAAAAAAAGAAGGTCCAGCAAGTGTTTTTGTTCCAGATATGACTATTCTTATAGAATATTCCCCAACTACAGTAATTTGGATTGAGGCAAGATACTTTCCTGAATATAAAGATTATGTGCTTTCTACTTACAAGACAATTTTCTCCACTTTTAAGTTTATTGATAATACTTCGGATTGGAAAACTTATCGTAACGAAGAATATGGTTTTGAATTTAAATATCCTGCTAATTGGAAATATTCAGGATCTCCCGAACATTTTTTCTTAATTAGTCCTGATTTGATGAAGATTGAAGATTTAGCACATGTCCCCCCAGGGGATATAAGCATTTCAATTCTTTGGAATCCAAGCCGACTCGAAATTACAGAATTTACAAAAAATTATAGAGGTGGCTGGTATTTAAATTATAATTCTATGAACATTAGTAATGTAATGCAACGATTTAGTGATATAGATGCATCAGTTAAACATATTCCTTTAGAGGCACTTTTTATTTTTAAGGATAATTTTGTTATTTTGTTTACATTACATGGTTATACTATGGAAGATAATGAATTTTTACTAAAAGCTTGGAATAATATTGGTCTCACTTTTCAATTTATTGAGTAAAAATTATCGGGACAAAAAACCTTTCCCCGTTCCTATATCACATCAAAAAATGTTGCCTTGGAAAGTAATAAATCGCCAATCAGACGATTTTTTGGTTTTTATTTTTTACTCTTGATTTTTATAGTATCTGGTAGTATAAATTAAAACAGAGAGAACTTTAATAAATCATACAAGAAGAGAGATAAGGAGGTGATTTAAGATAGAAACCATTGGTATGAAAAGATTTAAGGAAGGAATAAGTAAAGCAGCTAAGTATATAGCAGAATTAACGAGACAAAGTGAAGCGAGAAAAGAGAAACTCATAAATCTTCTCATTCCACACTTTAACCCCAAAGCCATACGCCAGATTGTTGCCCATGAAAAGGGATTTTACAGTTATTATAAGAAGGAAGCTCCATCAAATGAGACACTTTTACGCAAACATCTAAACGAGTTGATATGGGATTTTGACTGCAATATTCATTACCTGGAAGAAGATGAAATGCCGGCTCTGGCGGAAATTATAAACAAAAAGCCCCTCGCTTCGTTCTTTTCATCCTTGGATTAGATTAGAAGGAAGGAGAAAGCAAATGACAATAAGGACAATATATCCATTAAAAGCTGATTCTTTTACGGTTGAGGATTTCAATGACAGACCAAAACCTTGTTTGGAAAAAGAATGCAAGGGGAAAGTTTATCCTACAAGAAACGTTAATGTAGGAAAGTGTAACAATTGCGGGCGGTCATTTAACTGGGGAGAATTTCCTAGGTAAACGCTAAGTAGCAAAAAACAAGAGAGGGATTTCGCTGCAAAAAATATTGCACGGGTTCCTCTTTTTTATTTTGCAAAAGCGTATATTTCCTGTATATTTACTTATCCACAGAGGTATTGACTTCTGGATGAGGGGGTATATAATACAATTAATATGATCACTGCTCCTAGCTTCGGCTAAGGGCAGTTTTTTGTTGAACTAATTTAGGTTATAATCAAAATATGGTTAATAAAGAACGGGTGACTATTTATATAGATGGCAGTAATTTTTATCATTATTTAAAAGATAAAGAAATTTCTTTCCCAAAAGGAGTCAAATTTGATTTTAAGAAATTTGTTGAATATTTAGTTAATAATAGAGACTGTGTTTCAAAAAGATATTATACTGGTATATTCAGAAATATTGATGATACTAAAAAGAGTAAGGAGTTAGTAAGAGGACAGCAAAAATTTTTAAGTAATCTACAGAACGACGGAATCATTATTAAAAGAGGGCGAATCCTATATGATAGTGGTAAACCAAGAGAAAAAGGCACGGATGTTAAAATAGCCACGGACTTAATAATTGGAGTAGTTGATGATTTGTATGACACTGCTATACTTGTAAGTTCTGACACAGACTTAATCCCTGCAATAAAATATTTAAAATATAAAGGCAAGAAATTAGAATATGTAGGATTTTCTCATGCTCCGTCATTTGGTATTCAAAAATACGCTAATTTTTCTAAATTATTACTTCCTTCTGATATAGATAAATTTAAAGCATAAATTTCCTGTATATCAAAATCGCCAAGAGGATGGTTTTTTGGTAGAATGAAGATATTATGATATACGATCTTGTAATTATTGGCGGGGCGAGTGCGGGTTTGACCGCCGGTATTTATGCCAGCCGGAAAAAAATGAAGACCCTGCTTTTGACCAAGCAGATTGGAGGGCAGTCTCTTCTTACTGACAGTATTGAAAATTTTCCTGGTTTTGAATCAATTTCCGGAAAAGAATTGACAGGAAAAATGATGAATCAACTGCAGAAATATAATTTGCCAATAAAAGATGGAGTAGAAATAGAATCTGTTAAAAAAAATAATGGAAATTTTTTAATAAAAACCAAAAACAATGAAAATTTTGAAACCAAATCAATTATAATTGCCACTGGCAAGAGCCTGCGCCGGCTTAATATTCCAGGCGAAAAAGAATTTGAAAACAAAGGAGTAAGTTTTTGTTCAATCTGCGACACCCCTCTTTTTGGCGGCAAGGATGTGGCTGTGATAGGCGGAGGAAATTCCGGTCTTGAATCAGCTATGGACCTGACAAAATACGCCAATAAAATTTATATTCTTGGACGCGGAGAAAAAATAAGAGGTGATAAATTTTTGCAGGAAAAATTAAAAAACATAGGTAAGGTGGAATTTATCACTAATGCCGCAGTTAAAGAAATAAAAGGCAGCAAGTTTGTTGAAAAAATTGTTTATGAAGACAAAAAAGCTGACGAAGAAAAAGAAATTTCTGTGAGCGGTGTTTTTATAAATATCGGATGGATTCCGGCAACAGGGTTTCTTGGGGGTTTTGTTGAATTAAATAGCCAGGCTGAAATAATAGTGGACCATAAAACTCAGGAAACTTCTGTTCCTGGAGTTTTTGCTGCCGGAGACGTGACAGACGGTTTGTATAAGCAGTGCATAACAGCAGCCGGCGACGGTGCCAAATCTGCTTTGAGTGCTTACAATTATTTATTGGGAAAGTAATTTATCAATGGCGATTTTTATGCCGCAGTTTTTATTTTCTTCTGTGCATAGAATTTTTCTTTGCGCTTCATCAAGAGCCTGATAAAGAGAAGGATCTGTGCTGAGATACGGAAGCGCGCCAGAAATAGGATATTTCCCGCCCTTTTTATCAACGATAATGCTGGTGGGAGTGCCCTGAACCCCTGCATTTACTCCGTCTTCCAGGTTTCCCTTAATTTTGTCCGCATACTTAGCGCTGTTCAAGCAATTTTCAAAATTTGTTTTATCAAGGCCCAATACCTCGGCAACTTTTGAAGTATCGCTGGAATCAAGTTCTATGAGCTTGTCCATATAATCCCAGAATTTCGTTTCTCCTCCTAATTCAGCAGCGCATTCAGTGGCCTCTGCAAATTTCTCAGCATCAGGATGCATCATTGAAAGAGGGAAATGCCTGAAAATTATTTTTACTTTGCCATTTTTAACATAATCCTCAATTATTTGTTTGAGTGTAGCATGAAAATTTCTGCAATAAGGGCACTGCAGGTCAGAATAGACAAACATTGACAAATCAGCGCCAGGGTTGCCCAGAACATGGTCTTTTTCAGATATTTCTCCGGGACCCGATGTTTGCTGAGGTGTGTTCGCGAGATTGTTTTGGTTGTCAGCAGGATTGCTGCCAGTATCAGATTTATTATTACTGCCAAAATAAAGCGCTGCGCCGATAATAAGGCCAGCGATTACTATTGCTATGGGGACTGATAGATTGTTTTTCATTTTTTTCTTCTTAAAAAAGCCGGAACCGAATCCCATTCATCTTCTTCCTTTGGCTCTTCTTGTTTTTTAGATATTTCCGGCCTTTTCTTATTTTCCTCTTTTTCTTTTATGTTGTCAATATTTTGGAACAATGGCAGTTTTTTAGAATTCTTCTCTTGCTGAAAACCAGAGGCAATAACTGTTATCTTTATTTCATTCTTTCTTAGGTTGTTATCCTTGATGGCTCCGAAAATCACTTTTGCATCGCTGTCAATGGAACTGGTAATGACATTTGCTGCGTTCTGAATTTCAGACATGGTCATATTTTCATCGCCGGCAACAACAAACAAAACTCCTTTGGCTCCGTCTATGGATAAATCAAGAAGTGGAGAATTGATGGCTCTCCGGGCGGCTTCTTCAGCTCTTTTTTCTCCTTGCGCTCTGCCTATTCCCATAAGAGCTGATCCGGCATCCTGCATTATTGCCTTAATATCGGCAAAATCCACATTAATAATTCCTGGCGTGATAATTAAATCAGAAATTCCTTCTACTGCCTGCCTTAATATTTCATCGCACATCTTAAAGGCAGAGAAAAAAGTTGTTTCTTTATCCACCAAGTCAAGGAGGCGGTCATTGCTGATGACAATCATAGCATCAACTGTATCCCGGAGATTTATCAGGCCGGCCTCGGCAATTCTTGTTCTGTAATTTCCTTCAAAAGAAAAAGGCCGGGTTACCACGGCGATTGTAAGAATACCTTGTTCTTTGGCGAGTCTGGCAACAATGGGAACAGCGCCAGTCCCAGTTCCTCCTCCGAAACCGCTGGTGACAAAAACCATATCAGCTCCCTTAATTATATCTTGGATTTCTTCTTTTGTTTCGTCTGCTGCCTGTTTGCCGATTTCCGGATCCATTCCTCCTCCCAGTCCGCGAGTCAGATTCTTGCCAATATGAATTTTTTTTGGAGCTAAGCTGTAATGGAGTTTTTGGGCATCTGTATCAACAGCAATAAATTCAACTCCGCGCACCTTTGAACGGACCATATGGTTAACAGAATTGGTGCCAGAATTTCCAACGCCTATAACCTTAATTCTGGCAAAAGTTTCAATATTTGGTTGCACCCTTGGCATGTTGCTTTTAGAATATCATAAGGAAATTATCCAGTCAACAAGATGCGGTTTTTTAATACTTGACCCAAACAAGGTTTAGGCCAATTGGTTAATTTATCCTTGGTTATTTGGTTATATAGAACCTCAATAAAAAAAATAAAAAATCAGGCGCCATTCCTTTCAAGGCGCCTTTTTCTTTTTCAATTATTAATCTCATATCTAATAATCCACGATGGTGCTGTAATTATCATGCCTAAAATCTCGCCATTTGAAAATCCAAATTGAGTAACGGGAATAAAATAAATACTCATTCCTAACCCAAAAACTATAAAGAAAATCAGAATTTTATCCAATAACTTATTTGGCTTTTTAGGAATAGAATAGTTAGGGAATTCACATTCTAATCTAATTCGCAATAGATAACTAGGTCCCGAACGTCTAATTGCAAGAATAGAGACTATTGCAAAACATACAAATTTAAATAACCAAACAAATGTTATTGTAGACATTTTCCTCCTCCTTTTTAAGATTCTAATTGATATAAATCTAGTTACTATTAAAGCATTTTTAATCAAAGAAATCAACCAATTGACCTAAACAAGGTTTAGGCCAGTCTGGTTGTTTATCAATATGTTGTGCTTGTGCGGCGGCGGATATCCATTATTGTTATAGTTTTAGATTTGCCGTCTATTTCGTAGATTATTCTGTAATTGCCTACGCGCCTGCGCCACATATTTATTTCATCAGTTATCTTTTCTAAATCTCCGTTGTACGGATTATCAGTAATTTCGCACAACGAAAAAGCAATACGTTCCCCGTCATTTTTAGGAAAACGTTTTAAATTCTTTTTAGCACTTTTTGCTACGCGCAATTCCCATTTCATACTCCAATTCTCTTAAGGTTATATATTCTCCTTTGGAAATTTCTTTGCGCGCGCGTTTTACAGATTCTTTTTCAGAAGAAGTTAAATTAACCAAGGGAATTATTTTTTTGGTTTTTAGAAGATTTTCGTATGTTTTGCGAGTCAAGATAACCAAATCGTCATTTTTTATTAAATTTTTTGGAATAGTGATAGTTTCCATGTTGTATTTATAATATCATCTGTATTAGCAAAGTCAATTTACGGCAGAAAGGTTTTGAACCAGCGTTTGAGAATGAATTTGAGTTTGTCCAAAAAACTCTTAAGAATTGGACTCTTTTTATTGCCATCTCTCATTCCCCAAACACACAAACCCAAAGCCACTGACCACCCAGGATCATTTATAACCTGGTCTTTGTAATTGCCAATAATGTTTAATTCCTGGCCCTGGACAGGCAATGGAGTACTGACTTTTGCCGGCAAGCGCAAAGAAGATTTGGCAATTTCTTCTAAACTGAATAATCCTGCGCCTCCGCCGGTTAAAATTATTCCTGCTGGCAGCAAGCCGTTTCTGTTTATTTTTTTAAGATGAGATTCTATCAATTCAAAAATGTCATTCAGCCGAGCTTCTATAATATCATTCAACTTGCGTTTGGAAACAGAAATATCCGCTCCGAATTCCACTTTAAGTTTTTCCGCTTCTTCAAGGGGAATTTGGAATCCCAGAGCAATGTCATTGGTAATGTGTTTTGATCCTATGGGAAAAACTTCTAGTGATATAGGTATGTCTTCTTCAAAAACTATAATAGAAACAGTGCCAGCGCCCAGGTTTGCCAAAACACACCCCGCTTCTTTCTGATGTTTGCTGATGGCCACAAGGCTTGCAGCAAGAGGAGAGGCAATGATGTCGTCCACTGTTACCCCCGTCAGTTCAATATTTTTTATTAAATCTGCCAAATGCTGGCTGAGGCAAGTAATATAAAGGACCTCTGCCTCCAGCTTATTGCCTTTCATCCCCACTGGTCGTCCTGGAACATTATTATTGTCTATTTTGAAATGCAAGGGAATCTCATGGATTATTTGCTTGTTGGAAAGGGAATTGCTGGTGTTGGCTTCGCATTGATCAAGAACTCTTTTTATATCATAATCCGTTATTTCAGCGTCAGCTCTTGATACCATAACTGATTCTTTTGCTTTTACTGAACCCAAACTTATTCCTCCCACTGCTATATAGGCGTGCTTAATGGGCACAGCCGCCATCTTTTCAGCTGTTTTTATTGCGGCCCTTATACTCTCAGCAGCATCTTCAAAATTAGTAATATAGCCTCTGCGAATGCCGCTGGAATTTCTTTGAGACGCGCTTAAGATATGGAGATGGCGGTCATCTTTTAGTTCGGCTACTACCACCTTTATGGCGGAAGTTCCCGCATCAATTCCAGTTATAATGTTTCTTGCCATAGAATTTTTCTAAAATTCTTTTTTCCTCTTTTTCCATTTTTTTGCCGTGCCCATATCCCTTTAAGTGGAGTAGAGAATGAATGAATAAATAATCCAGGTCTGCTTTTTTAACTAATGAAGAGTTTAGAAAAATCTCCCCGTCAGTCTTAGATAAAGGAAAGGAAAGAACGGTTGTTGCTTTATTTTTTTTTCTGTATCTTCTGTTTAATTTTCGGATTAAGCTGCTGTCTGCAAAAACAACGCTTAAATTAAAATTTTTAGCCAAGACATCATTCTTAATTTCTTCCCATTTCTTATCCATTCCTCCTTTTTTCTATTTTACCAAGTTTCCAGAGATATTCCATCTTTCTTTCTTTCTTCTGCCTTTTTATCGCCTTTTGCTTCTTTTTTAGGTCAGATTCATGGCGTTTTTTGAACTGCAAACCGCGGGCGCGCTGCAAAGTTCCAGCCTGCTGGATTTTTCTGGTAAACCGCCTTATTAGGTTTAAAGATGATTCATTTTCAGCTTTTTTTACTTCAATCATAATGTTTTATGCTTTATGTATTCAACGACTTTTTCAATGGCTATTGTATCTTGGGTGCCTGAATCCATGTCTTTCACAATTATAGAATTTTCCAAAGCCTCTTTTTGCCCCAGTATTAAAGCATAAGCCATATTTAATTTTGATGCAATCCTTAACTGGCTTTTGAGCGTGTCTTTGCTGATAGATTGCATAATAGGGATGTGGGCCTTGCGGAACATTTCTATAATTTTCAAGCTTTTGTATTTTGCCGCTGTACCTAATTGGATAAAGAATATTTTAGGCGTTTTCACGGCCTTAATTGTTATCTCTCTTTCCATCATTAACTGAACTATTCTGTCTACTCCCAATGCGCCGCCAGCAGCAGGAAGATTTTTATTAGAAAGAGCGTGGGCTAGATAGTCATATCGTCCGCCGGCTGCCAAAGCCAGAGAAGATCCATTGTTGTTTTCATTTTGATACTCCGGCCTCTCCTCAAAAATCTCAAAAACTGTCCTGGAATAATAATCAAGACCGCGTACCAGATGAGCATTAAGAAAGTAAGGAATATCGCCGGAGTCCATAAATTCCAAGACTTCTTTAAAATGCTGCTTGCAGTTAGAGCAAAGATAATCAAGCATTTGGGGTGCTCCTCCCTTAATCTCAATACATTTTTCTTCCTTGCAGTCAAGAAGACGGAGAGGATTTCTTTCATATCTTTTTTTGCAGTTTTTGCACACTTGATTAATTTTTTTGCGGTAATAAGCAATCAATTCTTTGCGATAGAGGCCCCGGCATTCTTTGTCTCCCAAAGAATTGACGTGGACAATAATGGGCCTGATGTTTAATTCTTCAAGAATCAATGACAAGACTTTAATAATTATTGCTTCAGCCACCGGTTTTTCTTCTGCGATAATTTCAAGACCGAACTGCTGGAATTCCCTGAATCTTCCTTTTTGCGGTTTTTCGTGGCGGAAAAAAGAACCGCTGTATTGGAACATCACTGGCTGGGGCCATGCGTGCATGCCATTCTCTATATAAGAGCGCATGATTGGAGCTGTACCTTCAGGCCTTAAAACCAATTTATCCCCGCCCCTTGTTTTTAAGGTGTACATCTGCTTTTCAACAATATCACTTGTGTTTCCTAAACTGGCTGAAAAAAGTTCTGTTTTTTCCAGATGCGGGGTGACAATGGGCATGAAGCCGTAATAATTCGCGATTTCTTCCGCTTTGTCATAAACAGCTTTGTAAAAAGCATATTCTTTAGGCAGAATGTCATGCATTCCCTTTGGTGTCTGCAGAATTATTTTAGATTTATTTTTTCGTCCCATTTTTAATTGCTTGATTCTCCTGGCAATACTTCCAATTTATTAATAGGCCAAAGTCTTATCAGCGCTCGACCAATAATAAGTTTTTCATTAACCGGACCCCACATCCTGGAATCAGAACTGGCAAAAGTATTGTCGCCAAGAACAAAGTATTCATTATCGCGCAAAATTATCTCTTTGCCGTTATATTCCACTGTTTCTCCCGGCATGCCTTCTATTCTTTTAATAAAAAATTTTGAAGTGTCTAAAGGATAGCGAAAAACAATGACATCTCCTTTTTGGGGATTCTGAAAATGATAAGAAAATTCATCTATGATAAGGTAATCGCCGGTTTCAAAAGTCGGCTCCATTGAGGCGCCGCTCACAATAAAAGGCTGCGCCACCCAAAGCCGGATGGGCATAATGATGAGGATGGCGATCAGGGCCAGTTTAATATATTCCCATTTTTCTTTCATTGCTGATAATAATACATTATTATTTTATTTTCCGCAAATCCGTGTATAATTATATTTATATGTATTACATCGTAGGTCTTGGGAATCCGGGAGAGGAATATAAATTAAGCCGGCACAGTACGGGTCGGTTGGCCTTGGCTGATTTTGTAAAAAACGGAGAGAAGAAGAAAGTTAAAGTCATTTTTCCCGAAACTTTTATGAATGATTCGGGTAAGGCCTTAAGGCCGATTATCAAATCAAAAAAAATGGCTGAGCGTTTAATTGTTGTTCATGACGATCTTGACCTCGGCCTAGGAAAATTCAAAATTTCTTTTGGCAGTAGTTCGGCTGGTCACAAGGGAGTGGAATCAGTTATAAAAAACATCAAGACAAAAGATTTTATAAGAATCAGGGTGGGAATTTCTCCTTTGACCCCGTCGGGGAAAATAAAAAAACCGGAGGGTAAAAAAGTTGTAGAGCATATTCTCAATAATTTCAAGCCAAAAGAACTGGAGATTCTCAAAAAAACTTCAAAAAAAATAACCCTTGCCCTAGAATCAATCATCGGCGAAGGCCTCAGCAAAGCAATGAGTTTGTATAATTAATCTTTAGGTTTCTCCAGATAACTAAGGATAAGTTTTTGCTCTTTTGGCTCAAAAAAAGTTATTTGGAATGGATAAGATTTGCCCAGTTCTATTTTCTGCTTCATGTCATTTTCTGATTCAAATTCAGAAATATGCACCAGACCGAATATTCCTTCCTCAACACTAATCAAAGCGCCGTGCTTGTTAAATCTAATAACTACTCCATTTATAATATCTCCTTTGTGATATTTTTTTTCAGCTTCTTCCCATGGATTGATTTTCAGCGCTTTTATTGAGAGTGAAATTTTGTCATCTTTAATGCTGATGATCTGGGCTTTTACTTTTTGCCCGACCTCAAAAAGATCAGCAGGATTTTCAACTAACCCCCAATCCAATTCAGAAATATGTATCAGGCCTTCCAACCCATTCTCTATTTCAATAAAAATTCCAAATTCAACCACGCCCGTCACCTTACCATCAATAATATCTCCCACTTTATATTTAGAAATGCGTTCCTTTATTTCTTCTGTTTCCGTGCTTTTTTCTGAAAAGATTAATTTGCCTTCCTTGGGATTGAGAGAGATCATGGTTATCTCAATTTCCTGGCCCACTAATTTTTTCAATTCCTCCAGAATCTTGTCTCTGTCCCCGTCTTCAATACGGGGATAATGCCCAACTTTTAATTGGGAGGTGGGAAGAAAACCCTGGAGTCCTTTCCAGTCCAGAATCAGGCCTCCTTTGTTGGCGTCAACAACCTTTAATTTAATGACAGTTTTATTGTTTTTTATTTCCTCCGCGTCTCTCCAAACAATCTCTTGTTTTGCTTCCTTGAGAGATAAAGATATATATCCCATTTCATTTTCCAGTTCCACTATTTTTACAATAATTTTGTCTCCCGGTTTCAGGACTTTGATAATATCGCGGGCATTATTAAATTCCCGGCCGTAAATGATGCCTGTTCCAAAAGAGGAAATTTCAACAAAAACGTTTCTGCCTTTTTTTTCCAGCACTATTCCTTCCACTAAATCATTAGCTTTTGGGATCGCGAATCCGGCGTTTTTCATAATAAAATCCATCTGGCTTTGAATAACCGGATTAAAACTGCTCATTTTTGCTGTTTCAGTCATGTTCTTCAGTATATTGATAAATTCAATTTTTGCAAGTATAATATAATCAGAGATTAAAAATTTCAATTGGGAGGTAAAGAAAAATGATAGGCAATCTTCTTTATTTTGGGCTATTGTATTCTCAAAAGAAATAATAAGATTAAAGAAATTAGGAAAAATAAAATGGGAATATCTGGATATGAGTGAAGAATCTACCTCTGATTCTAAAAAAGATTCTGATCAGCGCGGGATATAATTATCCCGCCTTTTTATTTTATCCCCAACTGTGCAACATTCAATGTTGCACAGAAAATACTTTTTTGTTAGAATTGGGATAATGCTAGTTACCGGAGAAATTTATCATGTTTTAAATCGCGGTACAGAAAATCGCATTATTTTTCAAAATAAACGTGATTATGAAAGATTTTTAATAACATTATTTGAATGCAATTCAACCGATCTTAATTTTAAAAATCGTTATAGAATCGATTTAAGCAAGGGAAATAAAAAATCTCCAGAAAATCCCATGGTAGAAATTTTGTGTATTTGTTTGATGCCTAATCATTTTCATATGGCCGTAAAACAATTAATTGATGGCGGAGTTGCTAAATTGATGCAGAGGATGGGGAATAGTTATACTAAATATTTTAATATAAAAAATAAGCGCAAGGGCTCGCTTTTTATGTCGCGCTATAAAGCTGTTCACGTTAAAACTGACTCGCAAATGAAACATTTAATTATTTATATTCATGCTAACCCGCTTGATTTAATTATGCCGAAATGGAGAAAAGGAAAAATAAAGAATTTTAAAAAAGCAAAAGATTTTCTAGAAAATTATATTTGGTCTAGTTATCCTTTTTACACAGAGGGCAACGGATTAGATCTGATATCGCAGATTATAAATCCTGAAATAGTAAAAGAATTTTATCCAGAAAAAGAAGAGTATTTCAAGAGCATTCATTCATGGTCTAGCAGATATTTTGATGTTATTGATTCGTCTGATCTCGAGTAGCGACTGTGCAACATTGAATGTTGCACACAACACTGCCTTTTGTTTTTCATTTTTTTCTGCTATAATATAAATACAATATGGTGATCACTTATTACGGTGTTTGTTGCTTTAAGGTGCAGTCTGGGGAGACTGTGCTTGCTTTTGATCCGCCCTCTAAGGAGTCCGATTTCAAGTCCCCGAGATTCCAATCCAACGCTGTTTTAATCAGCAGCAACCACAAAGACCACAACGGCTGGGAAAATCTTTCTCCGAAAATTGAAGGCAAAAAACTTATTGTCCTGGACGGCCCAGGCGAATATGAACTTGAGGACATTTATATAAAAGGAATAAAATCAGCCAACCAAAGCACCATCTACTCTTTAAAATTTGAAGGAATAACTCTTTGCCATATGGGGAATTTTTCAGAGAAAGAATTGAGGCCGGAAATAAAAGAAGCAATCGGCGAAATTGATATTTTGTTCATTCCAATTGATACTAGCGCTGCCTTAGACTCAGCAAAAGCGGCTAAAATCAGCAGCCAGCTGGAGCCTAAGATAGTTATTCCCATGTATTCCCGACAAGGGAGGGAAGATAATAAAATCCTTAAAAAATTTTTAGACGAATTCGGCAACGGCGCCATAAAGCCGGCTGACAAATTAACTATAAAGAAAAAAGATCTTGCAACTGAAAAAATCCAAGTTATTGTTTTAGAACCATGTCTTTGATGGATAAAATTGAAAATCTTCAAAAAAAACCAGAATCATACAAAAAAAAGGTTTTGTTTTTTAGTCTGATAATAATTATGGCAGTAATCATTTCCGTTTGGATTTTTACCTTGAGTTTGTCTTCTTCAGAAAAAAATAGCCAGGTTATCAGCTCTTCGCCCATGCAAGTTTTGAAGGAGGATTTTAATAATTTAAAAAATACAATTAAAAATTCTTTTAATCAAATAAAAGATGAAAAATCAGAACAATAAAATAATTTCAAGCGATGTTTCCAAAGAGATGAAAGATTCTTATCTGGATTACGCCATGTCCGTAATTGTTTCCCGGGCCTTGCCTGACGTGCGCGACGGCCTTAAGCCAGTGCATCGCCGGATTCTCTACACAATGCATGAGGCTGGTCTTGGCCACAGCGCTAAGTTCAAGAAGTCCGCCACTATTGTCGGAGACGCTTTGGGAAAATACCATCCCCATGGCGATGCTGCTCTTTATGATGCCATGGCCAGAATGGCCCAGGATTTTCGGCTGCGCTATCCTCTGGTTGACGGCCAAGGCAACTGGGGTTCTATAGATGGCGATGCGCCTGCTGCCTACCGTTATACAGAAGCGCGTATGACTGCCTTGGCTGAAGAGGTTTTGAAAGATATTGAAAAAGACACAGTGGATTTTAGGCCGAATTATGATAATCGTTTGAAAGAGCCAATTGTTTTGCCAAGCGTTGTGCCCCAGCTTCTTATTAACGGCACATTGGGCATTGCCGTAGGCATGGCCACTGATATCCCGCCCCATAATCTGAGCGAGGTTATTGACGCAACAATTTTCTATATTGATAATCCTTCGGCCTCCACTGAAAATTTGATGCAGTTTGTAAAAGGCCCTGATTTCCCAACTGGCGGTTTAATTTTTAATCCCAAAGACATTCATCATGCCTACGCTTCCGGCAGGGGCAGCATAATTACAAGAGGCGAAGCTGAAATTGTGGAGGCAAAGAAAGGCGGATTCCAGATAATAATAGATTCTATTACCTATCAGACAAACAAATCAGAATTGATTATAAAAATGGCAGAATTGGTGCACGAAAAAAAACTGGAGGGCATAAAAGATATTCGCGATGAATCAGATAGAGAGGGGATGCGTATTGTAATTGAATTAAAATCAGGAGCCAATCCTCAGAAAGTTTTGAATTATCTTTACAAACATACGGATCTTGAAAAGGCGTATCACTTTAATATGATTGCCTTGGTTGATGGCATCCAGCCGCAGATTTTGAGATTGAAAGATTTAATAAATTATTTTATTGAGCACAGAAAAATTGTTGTGGAGCGCAGGACCAGGTTTGATTTAAACCGCGCTTTGGATCGCGCGCATATTTTAGAGGGATTAAAGAAAGCACTTGACCATATTGATGCTGTAATCAAGACAATCAAGGCGTCGGCTGACAAAGAGATTGCCCATAAAAAATTAAAAGAGAAATTTGCTTTTTCAGACAAACAGGCCACAGCAATTCTGGAAATGAAACTGCAGACCTTGGCCGGCTTGGAAAGGCAGAAAATTGAAGACGAACTAAAAGAAAAACAAAAACTAATAAAAGAACTGAGAGCACTTCTGGCTGATCCCAAGAAAATTTTGAAAGTTATAAAAGATGAATTGGTCGCGATAAAAAATAAATACGGTGACGAGCGCAAAACTAAAATCGTCAGCAGGCCGGCAAAAATAATTTCCACCGAAGACCTTATTCCTGAAAAAGAAGAAGTAATGGTTCTGACCAAAGGAGGTTATGTTAAGCGCACAGACCCCTCTAATTATAAGGCTCAGAAAAGAGGGGGCATGGGCGTTGTTGATATAAATACAAAAGAGGAAGATTTTGTGAATATTTTTATTACTGCCAACACCCACGATGACCTTCTATTTTTCAGCGATAAGGGCAAGGCATATCAGATAAAAATGTATGATCTGCCTGAAGCTAAGCGGGCCACCAAAGGAAAGTCTGTTGTTAATTTTATCGCCAGTTCTCCGGAGGAAAAAATAACTTCAGTTCTGGTTTATCCAAAATCTGTTAAAGATTCGGAGGATAAGTTTTTGATGATAGCGACCAAACAAGGTATAATAAAAAAAGTAGAGACAGAAAGCTTCAAAGATGTGCGCAGGAACGGCATTGTGGCCATAAAATTAGGAAAAGGAGATGAATTGAAATTCGCAGAACTTGTTTCCAAAGGAGATTACATTATTTTGGCAAGCAAGAAAGGCCAATCTATTACTTTTAAAGAATCAGACGTAAGGGTTATGGGCAGAACAGCCGGAGGAGTGAGGGGAATGAAATTAAAATCGGGTGATGAAATAGTGGGCGCTGGAGTGATAAAATCAAAAGATAAAACGCAGTGCCTTATGACTATAAGTGAGAAAGGATTTGGCAAAAAGACAGGCATTAAAAACTATCGCTTGCAGAAACGGGGCGGTTCTGGCATAAAAACCGCAAAAGTAGCCAAAAAGACAGGTGAACTGATGATTGCTAAGGTTATCAATCCGGAATTCCAGGAGGTGATTGCCATCTCGCAAAAAGGACAGGTTATCCGCACTCCGCTTTCAGGAATCCCGAGTTTAGG
>JAHJXC010000086.1 GCA_018827845.1 Patescibacteria group bacterium | reverse complement strand
AATTTTTCAGGAACCTGGCCCTTAAATCTTTCTTGCAAAGGAGGGTCCTTTGCAATTTGTAATCTTTCAATCAAACTTCTGAATCCCAGTTCTTGAAACAAAGTTTTAACTTTCTCAATGTCAAAAGAGTCCTGCCAGGCGCTGTTCTCTAAAGAAAATTCAATAGGCGCATCCTTTCTGATTTCAGCCAAAGTTTTACTGAACATTGCCTCTTCTTCATTTTCTTCCAAAAGTTTTATTATTCTCGGCTTAATTCCCTTTTTCTCCAGCGCCTTTTTGTCTTTCTTTAATTTTTTATAAATATTCTCAATAGTGGTAAATTTCTGAATTAATTCAGATGCGCTTTTGTCGCCAATACCAGGAACGCCGATAATATTATCTGAAGGATCTCCTTTTAAGGCCTTAAAATCCGGGGTTGATTTTGGAGAAAAGCCGAATCTTTTTTTAACCGCCTCTTCATTATATGTAACGGCTTCTTTAATTCCTTTGCTTAAGGTGTAAACAACCACATCATTATTTTTTACGAGTTGCAATGTGTCCAGATCTCCAGAAGCCACGATAATTTTGAGATTTGAGATTTGAGATTTGAGATTTTCTACGATTGTTCCTAATATATCATCAGCTTCAAAGCCCGAGGAATCATAAACAGGAATATTAAAAGCTTTAAGAATATCTCTTGAGCGGTTTATTTGCATGGCTAAGCCCTCGTCCATTTTTGGCCGCTTGGCCTTGTATTTTTCATAGGCAATGTGCCGAAAAGTCGGCTCTGGCAAATCATAGCAGGCAGCTAAATAATCCGGTTCCAGTTCTCGGATAACTTTTAGAAGAAAGGCGCTAAAGCCGTAAAGGGCGCCGGTTGGCTCGCCCTTTGGAGAAGTGAAGTTGGGCAAAGCATGAAAAGCCCGATGCAAAACCGCATGGCTGTCAATCAGCACTAAAATCTTTCTCTTATTAGAAGCCATGCCTTTAGTATAGCAAATTTTTTTACTTTTACGCCTTCATTATTTGGGTAATTTTGTAGCGCGTGTAGAAAATTCCGAAAACAAAACCCGCAATCAAGAGCAGGATAAGCCACAACCAGAAATCCATTTTGCCAAACACTCCAACCGCAGAAGAGAGACCGAAGAATCCTGACTCAACCATAACCACTGCAGAAACTGAAATGTTTGGCTGGGGATCGTTAAAAACATCAGTGAAATCAAGAACAGCAGTAGCAACTAAACTCTCAGCCGCTGGAGCATCTTTGTTAACCTGAACATTAATATGAATGGTTCCGGCCTCGTTTTTATTAACTCTTCTAAGATTAAAGAATAAAACATTACCTTCGTCTGTATAATTCTTGTCAGCGTCTTTAAAATTAATATAAGCAGGCAATGACACTTTTAACAGAGTATTGTCTACATCAGCAATGCCTATGTTTCTGTATCTTATGGTATAAGTAAACTCCTCGTTGCGATTAACGTGGTTTTTGTCCGCAGAAATATCAAGAGACATTAATGTTGGATTAAGAATGGTAGTGGCTTCGTTGGAAATTATGGAAACGCCGTTAACCTCGGCCTTCAAGACCTTGGGGATAATAGTACTTTCTTCAACTATTTTAGTCTTTATTCTATAAGTAATAATTTTTGTTTCTTCTGGCTTAATGGAATCAATTTTCCAATACAAGGTGTTGCCAGAAGAACTTGAATCAATTTTTAGATCAGCCTCAATAAATTCAAAATGGCCATCAATAATATCTTTCACAAGAATATCATTCAATGCAGTTGATTGATTGTTTTTAATATTTAAATAATATTCAAGAGTATCTCCTATAAAAGAAGCATTTATATGCACTGTGCCATTGGGGAAAGTTAAATTTTTAATTTCTTTTGTAAGGGAAAAATCTTTTATAATTGGCGGTGTAGGAGTGAGAGGTGTTGGAGTTGGTGATGGTGATGGTGATGGTGATGGGATAACAGGTGGCTGAACACCTATTTCAGTTGTAAAACTCAGAATACTGCCCTGTGCCTTGCCGCAATTATTTTCAGCTATTGCCCTGAAATAGTAGGTGGTATTTGAATCAAGATTTGGCAAATATCTTAGAAGATCTGTATCAACTGAACCGCTGCCCACATGGGTAGTGGTTGTTCTTAAGGTAAGGGCGTATGATTTTCCATATTCAAACCATCCGCTGGTTGAACGGCCTTGAGGATTTATTAAAGCTCTTAAACTGGCTGAGTCCTTGGTAATAAAACTGGCTGGTTTGGTTGTAATAATTGGCAAACAACTGCCGCCTCCGCCACCTCCGCCTCCATCAGTGGTTCCTTCAGTTTTAGTAGTAAAGCTTCGGGTTGAACCTCTGCTAATACCGTTTTCGTTTTGGCTAACTGCTCTGTAATAATAAGTGATGTTAGATGAAAGGCCTGTCAATCCCACAAGATAATCAATGGAAATAGTCCCCTTGCCAGCATCTTGATGCGAAGTTTCGTGAGTTAAGCCATCAGCAGCAGCTCCCCATTCAAACCAAGAAGCAGCAGTAAAACCTTTAGGATTAACCGTTCCTCTTATTGTTGTAGAATTCTGGGTTATATCAAACGCATAACTTGTATAAACAGAAGGCAGATTAAGAATAATTTCTTGTTCCTGCTTTGTATTAAAACTTTTTGTTGAACCCTGAACAAGTCCATGCTCATTCTCAGCTACTGCCTTGTAATAATAAATTGTATTTGGAGATAAATCAGTTAAGCCTGTAAGAAAATCAATATAAGATGCTCCATTGCCAACATCTTGATGATTTGTTTCGTGAGTCAGGCCGTCAGCTGAAGGGCCCCATTTAAACCAAACAGAGGTTGCTGAGCTATTAGGATTAACACTACCCCTTAAGGTCACGAATGTTTGAGTAATGTCTGTGGCTGAACCAGTGTAGACTGAAGGAGGATTACCAGAAGAAGGCAGTGTTTTGGTTGTAAAACTTCTTGTTGAGCCGTAAGAAGTGCCATAAGTGTTATGAGCCACTGTTCTGTAATAATAAGTGGTGTTGTTTGAAAGATTGGTGAGTCCGGAAAGAAAATCAATATAAAGAGTGCCGTCTCCCATATTTTGATGCGAAGTTTCATTAGTTAATCCGCTAGACGAAGTTCCCCATTCAAACCAAGCTGTGGTTGAAGCGCCGTTAGGATCAGTACTGCCCCGCAAAGTAACGGATGTTTGAGTAATGTCCGCGCTATAACTGGTATAAATAGAGGGCGCTGAATTTTCCACTGCCTGAACATTAACAGGCAAGGCAAAAATACCAGCTGTTAAAATAATCGCGCCTGAAATTCCTAATATTAAACCCCGAAGATTCTTATGAATTATACGGGGTAAATTTTGTATTTTGTTATTCATATTATTAAAATGAGTAGGGCAAGGGTCGTCTTGTTCAGACAAACCCTTGCACTTTGGAGTTATCGTCTATGGTGTCGGTAGTGACGATGATGAGCAGGATAATTATGACGGTGACGGTGGTAATTATAATGCCGGTAAGAAGGCCGACGATATTCATAGGAATAAGATATTGCCGGATATGAGTAGCCAGAATAATATGGATACGAACGATAAGGATAATAAACTGGAACCGGTTCTTCATAATCATCTTCAACTACGATTATTATCACATCGTCATCTGTCTTAGACTTTTTTTCAACCTCAATAATTTTTTCGACAGGAACTTCAACTATTTTTTCAACAATTTTTATCTTCTCTTCGCTTAGAAATTTTACAGTATTTCCACACGAGCATACTACTTCTCTTTTGCCATATTTACCTATTTCTTCTCCTTTCTTTAGCCAGTTCACAATAATATTATTATCTTTGTCTGTTACAACAGCATATTTATCTTCGGTAAGCCGGTAGGTTTCAAGATTGCGTTTTTTGCATATATCCTTTTCAATAGGATTACCGCCAATATTGATATACTGTCTCTCTTCAGCCTTTGCCATATTGACAAAGACCATAAGAACAAAAATCCCTATAAATATAAGCTTTTTCACTTATATCCCTCCTTTCAAAGAAACTTGATTTTTCTAGTTATATATTATACTATTTTACGAATTGGATGTCAATACCCCTTGTATTCTTTCTTTTATGGATGAATTTTATCCAAAAATGAGGTCTAGGAAAAATTTTTTTAATTTTTTCCGCCCATTCCACCAAAATTATGTTCTCCTTATTAGCTAGCACATCTCTCCATCCTAAATCAAGTATTTCTTTAAGATTATCAATTCTATAAGCATCAAGATGATACAAGTTTTTGAATTTTTGAATTTGGGATTTGGAATTTGTTTTGGATTTCGTGCTTCGAATTTCGAATTTTTTCATGATTATAAAGGTTGGACTTATTACTCTTTTTTTAATTCCTAAACTTTTTGCAAAACCTTGCACAAAAGTGGTTTTCCCGCTTCCAAGTTCTCCGGACAAGCCGACAACCACTGCCATTGTTCTATGTGCAACATTCAATGTTGCACAAGCTAATTCTTTGGCAACTTTTTGTGTCTGAATTTTGGAACGGGAAATCATTAATTTTAATTGTATCACAAATACTAAAGGGCGAGATTTCTCTCGCCCCTTGAAAAGTTCTAATAGCCGTACCTGCCATAATCATATGCTTGGCGTTCGCGCTCGCGCCGAAGCTTATCTTCAGTATAACGCTTGCCACGCTCGCACTCGGCCTGCTCATTAGGAGTTGGAAACATACTGCAATCCGGCGCACCATAGCCATAATCATATGAAGATCTTCCGTATGTATATGGCGATGTCTTAACTTGGCCAGTCCGCCCATAAACTATGACCGCCTTTTTGCCATTTCCAAGATCAATAACCTTGGGTTCGCGAGCACCAGCATTTTTATAAGCAGCTTTTTGTTCGAGAATATCAGCCTCGCCTCCAATTCCAGCACCAATAGCAGCTCCGACTGCAGCTCCTCTTCCGCCACCAATAGCTCCTCCAATTCCGCCACCAATGAGCGCTCCTGTAAGAGTATGGCAGCCAGATAGAACCAAAATCAACCCTATCAATATAGTCTTTTTCATCTTTACACCTCCTTTTAAATTCTGCTTGTAATTATATCAGATTGAATAAAAATGTCAAGATTGATTATGGTTTCTTGTGGTGCTAGGAATGAATTAAATTAAAATGGAAAAAATTAAAAACATTATAGAAGAATCTGATTCCTTTGCCTTGATCTTAAAAGAAAAACCAGAAGACCATGAACTCATTGCCAGGGAGGCAATAAAAAATTTTCTGAAAAATAAAGGGAAAGCAGTTTACTATATGCCGGATAATCCGGAAGAATTTATAAATAAGTGGTCGCCCATATTAATCGATCCTGGAAATCATTCTTTTTCCAGCTCAATTTCCATTCATATTCCCAAGGGGCAAACAAAAATAAAAGAAATCAATTATGAAGATACTGACGATGCCCTTGATTTAAACATTATCACTGAAAACGGAGAGTTAAACCCAGAAGAAATTATTTTGGAACCCAAAACAACAGCTATTGATGCTGTTTTTTGTTTTGGCGTTACAGATCTGTCGGGTATTGAAAAACTTAAGAATCTCAAGAAAAAAATAGTATTGCCTGGAAAAGAAAAAATTGTTTTTATAAGCCACAGTGAGGAAACCTGCGCCCAAAAAATTCTTGAAATAATGCGTTTAATTGATAGTAGCCCCTTGGATACTAAAATAGCAACCCTGCTTTTTGCTGTTTTGGTTGCAGAAAGAATGTGCTCTTTTCAGCAGTCGCGCGAAAAAACAATGGAAACAGAAAGAGAACTTATGCGTTTCGGCGCTGATAAAAAAAATGTTAATGAAATCATAATGGAATCTTTATCATTAGATCAATTACCAATTATTTAAAGAATAAAGTATAATATTAATATGCCTATATTCTCTTCTGACAAAAAACAGGAAGATAAAATGAAGGAAATGAGAAAAAAAGAAGCTGAAGACTTAGCTCAAATCCTTGCCAAGAAATATAAACTTCCTTATCTTAATCTCTTTACTGTTGCCATTGACCTTGATGCTTTAAAAATAATACCGGAGCAGAAGGCCAAAGAAGCTAAAATAGTTATTTTCCAGGCAAGCGGAAAAAAATTAGATATCGGCGTTCTCTCCCCTAATTTTGAAGCCACCCAAAATACCTTAAAAGAACTTGAGCAGGAAGACTATAAAACAAATCTTTTTATGGTCTCAGAAATCGGCCTGGAAAAGGCTTGGGAAAAATACAGAGAAGTGCCCGAATTTGTGGAAATTTCTAAGGGGATCATTGATGTTTCTCCTGAAAAACTGGATGAATTTATAAAAAAAACCCAAACCCTGGAGGACTTAAAAAAACTGTTTTCTGAAACCGCTATCTCTAAAAAGAGCAGAAAAATATCGGAGGTATTGGAAATTATTTTAGCCGGAGCTGTAAGTTCTGATGCCTCTGATGTCCATATTGAGCCCCAGGATAATCAAATTCGCCTTCGCTTCAGACTGGACGGCGTTCTTCACGATATTCTCTTTTTTGATTTCAAAATGTATAACATATACAACCTTCTTCTTTCCAGAATAAAGCTGGTTTCCGGACTTAAACTTAACATTCATGACAAGGGCCAGGACGGCCGTTTTAGCATTCACATCAAAGACGTAGAAGTAGAAGTAAGAACCTCTATCATTCCCGGCTCTTACGGAGAAACTATTGTTATGAGAATACTTAATCCGAAATCAATAACTGCTCCTATTGAAGAGCTGGGTATAGAAAATGATTTGCTGAAAATATTAATCAAGGAAATTCGCAAGCCCAATGGCATGCTTTTGACAACCGGGCCGACTGGTTCAGGAAAAACAACTACACTTTACGCTTTTCTAAGAAAAATTTATTCTCCGGATATTAAAGTAATTACTCTAGAAGATCCTATTGAGTATCATCTTAAGGGAACAACTCAAACCCAAGTTGAGGAACAAAAAGGATATACTTTTGTAGAGGGCCTGCGGTCTATTTTGCGCCAGGACCCTGATGTAATTATGGTCGGAGAAATTCGGGACTTGGAAACTGCAAGGATTGCTATGAATGCAGCTTTGACCGGCCATTTTGTCTTGTCCACCCTCCATACTAATAACGCAGCCGGCACCATTCCTCGGCTTATTGATTTAGGCGTTAATCCTAATATTATCGCTCCGGCCATCAATGTTTCCATGGCACAGCGCTTAATAAGAAAACTTTGCGAAAATTGCAAGGAAAAAATCTCTCCCTCCAAAGAAGAAAAAGAAATTATGGAGAAAGTTTTATCATCTTTCCCAAAAAGCAGGGTTGTTCCAAAGGTAAGTGGAATCTCAATATGGAAAAGCAAGGGTTGCCCTAAATGCAATAATATAGGATATAAGGGCCGTATTGGAATATTTGAGGCTATTATTGTGGACGATAAAATTGAACAGCTCATTCTTCAAAAACCGAGCGAAACAGAGATATGGAAAGAGGCAAGAAACCAGGAAATATTAGGCATGGAGCAAGACGGAATTTTGAAAGTATTAAAAGGAATAACCTCGCTGGATGAATTGCAGCGAGTAGTAGAACTTTAAAATAACCACCGCATAATCCTCCAAACAACTCTTTAAACATGGGTATCTAAAGTTTAAGGCTTATCAGAAGGATAGTTCCAGTAAATTCCGCGAACGGAGGAACCAGAACGTCCTTGAATAAACCCCGATTAAGCGATTAAGCTTTGTTGTTTGGAGGATTATGAAGTGGTTAAAGATGTCCCGCCAGGCGGGATAAACTAAGACGCATTATAATAAATTTTATTCTTTATGTCAAGCCCTAAAAATAATTACAATAATTTAGTCAAACCTGCCCGCAATACTCCCGCCACAACTTCGAAGATGTTGGCGGGTGTAGGCGGGGAAGACAAGATTCTTGATCAGACTTTACGCCCTCAGAAATGGGAAGAATATATCGGCCAGGAATCAATTAAAAAGAATCTGAAAATTCTTTTGGAAGCTGCTAAAGAACGGGGAGAACCGCCGGAACATCTTCTTTTTTACGGACCAGCCGGCTTGGGAAAAACAACACTTGCCTATCTTATCGCAAAAGAACTAAATGTGCAAATGAAGGTTACTTCTGGCCCTGCCATTGAAAGAGTTGGTGACCTGGCTTCTATTTTAACAAATTTGACGCCAAAAGACATTCTTTTCATAGACGAGGCCCATCGCCTGAATAAAATGATTGAAGAGGTTCTTTATCCAGCCATGGAATCAGGCTCATTAGATATTATAATCGGCAAGGGGCCGTCAGCAAGAACTATCCAGCTTGATCTCCCGCCCTTTACTTTGATTGCTGCCACTACCAGAATCGCCATGCTTTCTTCTCCGCTTCGCTCAAGATTTTCCGGGGGAACATTCCGTTTGGATTTCTACAATGACGATGAAATAAAAAGAATAGCTTTACGCTCGGCAAAAATTTTAAATGCTGATATTAACGGGCCGGCAGCAATGGAAATTGCCAAAAGAAGCCGGTTTACTCCGAGAATTGCCAACCATCTGCTTAAGAGGTGCAGGGATTACGCGCAGGTCCACAAAAAAGATTTGATTGATTTGGAAAGCGTGGCGCAAACTTTTGAACTTTTGGGTGTTGATGAAAAAGGCCTAAGTTCATATGACAGAAGAATTCTTGAATCTTTGATTGATAAATTTGGCGGAGGGCCAGTAGGTTTGCAAACTCTTTCTTCGGCTGTGGCAGAAGAGGAAGCAACTATTGAAGAAGTCTGCGAGCCGTACTTGATCCAACTTGGTTTTATTGAACGAACCCCCCGCGGCCGCCTCGCCACCCCGCATGCTTACAAGCACCTCGGCAAAAACCCTCCGCAAAATACATTGATATAAAATTTTTCATTTTTAATTTAGTGAAACGCTTATGTCCGGGCATTCTAAATGGGCGCAGATAAAAAGGCAAAAAGCGGTGACTGACGCGAAAAAAAGCCAGGTGTTTTCTAAATTGGCAAAAATGATTTCTGTGGCAGCAAGAAAGGGAGAGGATATAAACATGAATCCAGAACTTCGCGTTGCCATTGAAAAAGCAAAATCAATGAATATGCCCGCGGATAATATTGAACGGGCAATTAAGCGCGGGGCTGGCAAATTAGAAGGGTCCCAATTAGAAAATGTCCGCTTTGAAGCTTACGGCCCCGGAGGCACAGCTATTATTGTTGAGGGAATCACAGACAACAAAAACCGCAGCGTGGCAGAAATCAAGCATATT
>JAHJXC010000085.1 GCA_018827845.1 Patescibacteria group bacterium | reverse complement strand
TCCGGATGGCCTTGCTTCAGCGCTGGAAAAAATCTCAAAAGATCCAACGCAAATGAAAAGAGCTAACAAGGCAACTGCCCATATGTATATTTCAAATCCCTTCAAGGGTAAAAAAGTAAGCAAATTATTCATGACCCATCCGCCCGTGGAGGAGCGGGTACGCGCATTGCGCGGAATGGAGATTTAAGATAATCTAATTATAAATAAAGAGATAGGGAAGAGTAAAAATTTTTGGAAGGGTCGCATAGTGGCCTAGTGCGGTTGCTTGGAGAGCAACTAGGGGTGTAAGCTCCTCGCGAGTTCGAATCTCGCCCCTTCCGTTTTTAATTTTTTAATGTAAACTATAAATAAATATGGGCGTGTAGCTCAGCTGGTTAGAGTGTCACATTGACATTGTGAAGGTCACAGGTTCGAGTCCTGTCACGCCCATCCCGTAAAGCTTCGCACGGGACAAACTTGTGTTAGAAATTAAAAAAAATGAAATATTGGCGAATCACTCTACTTTTAAGATTGGCGGTCCGGCCAGATATTTTGTGATTGTAAAAAATAAAGAAGAAATTATAGAAGCCATAAAATTTTCTCAAGAAAAAAACTTACCCTATTTTGTTTTAGCTGGCGGGAGTAATATCTTATTTCATGACGAAGGTTTTGACGGATTGATAATTAAAGTTTCGAATTTCGGATTTCGTGCTTCGGATTTAAAAATAACAGCTGGAGCTGGAACTTTATTAAGTCAAGTGATAAATTTTGCCGTTGAGAATAATTTGTCTGGCCTTGAGTGGGGAATCGGAATCCCGGGAACTGTTGGCGGTTGCGTGGCTGGCAATTGCGGAGCATATGGCCATAGTATTTCAGAATCAGTGATAAAAGTAAAAACTTTAGAAAAAGAATATTTAAAAGATGAATGCGGATTTTTTTATCGCAAAAGCAAATTTAAATCAAGGTCGAACCTTGACGAGAAAAAGGTTCGACCTTTGCCGGAAATAATTTTGGAAATAGAATTAAAACTAGAAAAAGGCAACAAAGAAGAAAGCAAAGAAGAAATTAAAAATATTTTAATAAAAAGAAAAAACAGAATCCCGCCATATCCTTCTATTGGATGTATTTTTAAGAATCCCAAACCTCTTTCGGCCGGTTCATTAATTGAACAATGCGGTTTAAAGGGCAAGCAAATCGGCGGGGCGCAGATTGCAGAACAGCATTGCAATTTTATCGTAAATGTTGGACATGCGACGTCCGACAATGTGCTTGCTCTTATAAATCTCTGCAAACAAAAAGTCAAAGAAAAATTCAACATCAATTTAGAAGAGGAAATAGTTGTGGTATAATAAGGATTAATGAAAAAAAGAGCCAGTAATTCCGTGTTGATTTATCTGCTTTCCGGAGGTATTGTGGCCTCGTTTATTTTTGTTGGCTCAAGTTTTGTTTTCAACAATTTTAATTCCTTCAGATATTCTGCTGTTGTGGAGGAAGAAATTGCCAATCAAGAAATTGAAAAACCGGTCCATCTTCCCACTCCTGATTCTGTACGCGGAATCTATATGACAAGCTGGGTGGCTTCAACTAGAGATTGGCGGGCCAGTTTAGTCAAACTAGTTGAAGAAACAGAATTGAATTCCATTGTTATTGATGTTAAAGATTATACCGGCAAGATCGCTTTTGAGGTTTCTGATCCAGAATTGCAGAAAATCGGCTCAGCAGAAAAAAGAATTGATGATGTAAAAGATTTTGTGAAATCGCTTCATGAAAAAAATATTTATGCGATTGCGCGCATCGCTGTTTTTCAGGATCCTTATCTGGCAAAAGTCAGGCCGGACTTGGCAGTAAAAACAAAAACCGGAACTGTTTGGAAAGACAAGAAAGGAATGACTTGGGTTGATCCGTGTTCAAAAGAAGTTTGGGATTATACAGTACGTATTGCCAAAGAAACAGAAAGAATGGGTTTTGATGAATTGAATTTTGATTATATCCGTTTTGCCTCTGACGGCGATATGGGGAATATTGTTTACCACCATTGCGTTCAGGGTGTGTCCAAGGCCGATGCCCTGGAAAGTTTCTTTAAGTATCTTTCAGAAAATTTAAAAGAATTAGAAGTGCCGATTTCCGCTGATTTATTCGGCATGGTTACAACAAACACCGATGACCTGAATATCGGACAGGTTTTGGAAAAAGCTGAGCCTTATTTTTCTTATATCTGCCCAATGGTTTACCCCTCGCATTATCCGCCCACCTATAATGGTTTTAAAAATCCGGCTCTATATCCTTATGAGGTGATTAAATTAGCAATGGATACTGCTTCGCAGCGCCTGATTATTGCCACTTCTACGCCAGACAAACTTCGGCCTTGGCTTCAGGATTTTGATTTAGGCGCTACATATACAGCTGAAATGGTGCGCAAGGAAAAACAGGCAGTTTATGATGCCGGCTTGCGTTCATGGCTTTTATGGGATCCATCAAATCAATACACTCGCGAAGCCCTTGATTAAATTGTATAATTAAATAAAATATGGCAAATGATAATAATATAACCTATTTCGCGGAAACGAATTTTCGCAATGAGCAGAAAAAATTCGGCATAAAAAGGCATGACCGGACCAAGCACATGTACATTATCGGAAAGACCGGCATGGGCAAAACAACTCTTTTGGAAAATATGGCCATTCAGGATATCTTGAATGGCGAAGGCGTTGGCATTGTTGATCCGCACGGAGAATTTGCCGAAAAAATGCTCAAGTTTATTCCCAAAAATCGCATTGAAGAGGTCCTTTATTTTGCACCCCATGATATTAATTATCCGATTGCCTTTAATGTTATGGAAAACGTTGACCCTACTCAGCGACATTTAGTGGCTTCCGGACTTTTGGGTGTGTTCAAAAAAATCTGGCCAGATGTCTGGTCTCCAAGAATGGAATATATTTTAAATAACTGCATCCTGGCGCTTTTGGAATATCCTGAATCAACTCTTTTAGGCATAAACCGGATGCTTTCTGATAAGGGATACCGCGAGGAAGTGGTTTCAAAAATTGCTGATCCAGTGGTTAAATCTTTTTGGGTTGATGAATTTGCCAGATATCCTGAACGTTTTATGACTGAGGCGGGCGCAGCCATACAAAACAAGGTTGGACAGTTTATTTCCAATCCATTGATAAGAAATATTATCGGCCAGCCAAAATCATCTTTTGACATCCGGGAACTGATGGATGATAAAAAAATTTTTATCATGAATCTTTCCAAGGGAAGAATAGGCGAGGAAAATTCTCGCTTGATCGGCGCCATGCTCATTACCAAGATTTATCTGGCAGCCATGAGCAGGGTTGATATGCCGGATGAAGAGCGCAATGATTTTTATCTCTATGTTGATGAATTCCAAAACTTTGCCACAGAATCATTTAAAGATATTTTATCAGAGGCCAGAAAATACCGCCTTAATCTTGTTTTGGCGCATCAGTATATTGCCCAAATGGATGAAAGCGTTCGCGATGCCGTGTTTGGCAACGTAGGAACACTTATGACTTTTAGGATAGGAGCATTTGACGCTGAAGTGCTGGAGAAAGAGTTTGCGCCTGATTTTTTCGTTCAAGACATAGTCAATTTGGGATTCGCCAGTATTTATTTGCGATTAATGATAGATGGCGTGGCTTCAAGGCCTTTTTCCGCCGCCACTCTTCCGCCAATAAAATTAACTGAAGAGTCATATGTGAAAGAAATTACAGAGATATCAAGAGATAAATATGCTTCTTCCAGGGAAGAAGTGGAGGAAAAAATTTCAGAATGGCATGCTGAATTGAAAGCAGAAAAAGAAAAATCTAAAACTAGTTTTGTCTCAAAGTCGCTTCCGCATGTTTCCAATCAAGGCCAGCCCCAGTTATATGAAGCTTATTGCTCGGTTTGCAAAAAAAGGACTTTTGTGCCATTTAAGCCGGACGAAAACAGGCCAGTGTTCTGCAAAATTCATCGGTTAGACCATAGGGAGCAAGTTAGGGAAACTCCCGTAATGAGAACTGTGCCGCAGTCAATTTCTCTTAGAGAATTGGAAAGCAAAAAGAGAAAGGGACCAGAATTAGATGAACTAAGAAAAATTCTGGACGAATTAAAAACATCAAAACCAGGACCAGAAAAAGAAAATCATAAAAAGGGCACGCTAAAGCCCGGAGATAAAATTGAGTTTGAGTAGTCAGTATGTTAGTAATCAGATTAATTTTAATTTCATTTTTTCTACCTCTTTTTGCTAGTGCATCTGTTGTTATCAATGAGATTATGTATGATTTGGAGGGATCAGATAGCGGGCGGGAGTGGGTGGAGATTTATAATAACGGAAGCAGTCCAGTTGATCTCACTGGATGGAAATTTTTTGAAGCCAACACTAATCATGTATTAACTTTAGTCCAAGGAAATATTAATATTTCGGGAAACGGTTTTGCTGTCATTGTTGATAATGCAGAAAAATTTCTTGTTGATTGGCCGAATTTTTCAGGCACGCTTTTTGACAGCTCGTTTTCTTTTAGCAATACCGGAGAATCATTAACTCTAAGAAATGCCGATTTGGCTGATGTTGATACAGTCACTTATAGTTCAGATTGGGGAGCGAATGGCGATGGAAATTCTTTGCAAAAAATAGACGGGCAATGGAAAGTTGGCAGTCCAACGCCCGGAGCGCAAAATTCTGCGTCGACGTCCGACGTCGATGTTTCCGAATCGCCAGAACCGACGTCCGACGTCGGTTCTCAGAGTTGGCCGACTGAACCGCAGATATATGCCAATGCAGGAGAAGATAGAAATGCTATTGCCGGAGCTGATATTAAATTTTCCGGCCGGGCGCTTGGTTTGCAAAAAGAGCCGTTGGAAAACGCCAGATATTTATGGAGTTTCGGCGATGGTG
>JAHJXC010000084.1 GCA_018827845.1 Patescibacteria group bacterium | reverse complement strand
GCCGCAATAATCAACGCCGCCACTCCTGCAACGTGTGGTGAAGCCATTGATGTGCCTGAACCGTATTTATAACAATCATTGATATTTCCGTTTCTGCACGTTGTTGGATTTCCATAATAGTCGGTACTGTCGTTCCAAGATGAATAGACATTTACGCCGGGTGCCGCAAGTTCTACTTTATCGCCGGTACTTGAAAAACTGGCTCGATTATCCAATGAATCAGTTGCCGCAACTGCAATCACCGAATCAAAATTCGCTGGATATATTGTGTTACTGCCTTTGCCTTTCAGATTACCAGAGTTTCCTGCGGCGGCAACAATCACAACACCCTGCGCTTCGGCATTATCAAATGCCTGCTTTACGGTGCTACCCGGATCTCGAGATTGCCCAAGCGATAGGTTGATGACATCCATTTTCTCGCCTTGCACCGTCAATATTTCTCCGGTAAAAACATTTTCAATTTGCATTAACGCTCCTGTTGACCACTCAACTGCCGCAATAATATCACTCCAGTAACCAACGCCATCTTCATTTAGAACGCGGAGTGAATAAAGATTGCATTCAGGAGCAACACCCACAACGCCGAGTTTTGGATCTACGTTGCCGTTATCATTGTCTTCGGCGCATGCGGTACCCGCGACGTGTGTCCCATGACCATATACATCCATCGGATCGTCGTAGTAATAAAAGTCGTAGCCAAGATTTGCAGGATCAAAGTTATCATTTAAGTCAGGGTGATAGTAGTTAATACCGGAATCAATAATGCCGATTTTTACTCCCATACCTTTGTTGCTATAGGTGGCATGAACATCGCCGCTTTTAATGTGTTTTACGCCCCACGAGTTATCGAGTTCTATATCAACCGCGTATACCTGATCGTCAATATCAATACTCGTCACATGAGGATTGCGAGCAAGACCGTTGAGCGACGATTCCGGCACTTGCGCGGCAACGGCATTCACGATTGAGTAGCTATACTTGATTTTACCACCGTGAGCACGTACTAATGCCTTTTCGCTTGCTCCCACCGGCTTGTCAAAACCAATGAGAACACGAGTAAAATTGTTATTTGCTTGCTCTTTTGCAACTGTCAATGTCGGTGCTACAACAGTAAAACCGAAAAGGCCAACAAAAAGAGCAATAACTGCTGCGATTCCTAAATACGAAAGGGTTTGTGATTTCATAAAATAAGTTTAAAGTTAGTGATAATTAGTGATAATTTGTCGACTTTTATACCTAATATTCACAATAAGCATATTCTATACCCAAAAGGTATGGTGTCAAGGGATTCTTTTAACTTTATTCCAATATAATATTTTCGCCGTCTGATTTTATTTTTATGGTGCCCGATTGATCGGTGCGAAGAATTTTAACATCGAATTGATTCAATAAATCTAAAACCTCCTGGCGTGGGTGGCCGTATTTATTGTCTTTTCCCACGGAAATCACGGCATATTCCGGATCAACATAACCTAAAAACATTTCTGAGGTGGAAGTATCAGAGCCATGATGGCTGATTTTTAAAATATCGGATTGCAAATTTTCTTTACCAATGGAAACAAGATATTGCTCAATGGACCTGGGTGAATCGCCTGTAAATAAAAATTCGCTTTCTCTGTAAACTAAACGTGCTACTACAGAAGCCATATTGGTTTCCAAACCACTAACATCTCTATCAGGAAACATAATATCCATATATATTCCGTCTCCAAAATTGATTCTCGTGCCTCTTCTGGCCAAAACTTTCTGAATCCCTTTTTCCTCAATAATTTCTTGGATTGATTTATAAGCCTGATTATCATTAACCACGCCCGATTCCATCACTAGGCCTACTTTATATCGCCTCAAAACTTCAACCAAGCCATTAATATGATCACTATCCGGATGTGATTCAATAATCATATCGATTGACCTATCATAAAAAGGCATGATTTTTGAAAGCTGGCGCAAAACCGCCTTATTGGGTCCTCCATCTATCAAAACCTGATTTCCATTCGGCGCTTCAATGAAAATGGCATCGCCCTGCCCCACATCCAAAAACACAACCAAAAGCCCATCCCGGCTTTCCGCAAAAACCGAATACCAGACAAAACCTGTTACCAAAATCAATAATCCTAAAAAATAATACTTAAAATTTCTCATTCTTTTTTCTTAATCTTATAAATAATTATTCCATAAATGGCGTAGATGAGAAGCATTAGCAATAATGGAAATTTATCAATATTGAGGGCGGCAAATGGAAGTTTAGCAAAAATTTCTACTATCCAAAGTTCATATTGAAGAAAAACATAACTTATCCAGCTAAATGGAATACTTAAAACACTACTGATTATTCCCAAACCTCCGGTGATAAAGCCGAAAAACATGGTGATAGGCACAAAAAGCAAAATTAAAAGATTAACCAGCAAACTGACAACGGAAAACAATCCCATTTTATAGAGAAGCAATGGCAAAACAAAAATCTGCGTGGAAACTGTGGCTGAAGCAATCTCGCGAATCTTAAATTTTTTCGGCAAAAACTTGAACTTATTTTCAAAATAGGGCGCAAGATAAATTAGGGCAAAAGTGGCTAAAAAGGATAATTGAAATCCGGTATCAAATATTAAAATTTTTGGGTTTTGCAAAACCATTAAAAAGCCTGTGAGAAAAAGCGCCCAGGTAATAGTATAAATTCTGCCAGTAGTGCGCGCTAAAATAACTAAAATAGCCATAAGAGAAGCGCGCACAACTGTGGCTGACGCGCCAGTCATTATGGCAAAAAGAATTATCCCCAAAACTCCCAGACTAATGCCAAAAGTTCTTGGCAAAAAACTGAAAAATTTTACAATACTATCTGCCACGAGCGTGACATTATAGCCGGAAAGCACCACAATGTGGATAATGCCGGTTTTTCTAAAATCTTCCTGCAGATCTTTTGGAATGCTCTTTTTGGCGCCGACGGTCAGGCCGGCCATAAAAGCAGAATGTGGTTCAGGAATAACTCTGGCCAAACTGCTGATAAAATTTTCTTTTAATAAAAATAGTTTCTCTTTTATCCAAGAACCATTGCCAGAAGAAATTAATTCAATTTCCGGATAAAACATTTCATAAAAAATATCATCTTTAGCCAAATATGATTGCCAGTCAAAATCTTGGAAAAAATTTTGAGGTCGTTTTAATATGCCTGATATTTTTAGTTCATCTCCATAATTAAATTCAGGATAATGATGGGAGTAGACCAAAATTTTATTATCGTTTGCCTCTGATATTAGCCGGGTATAGTTTTCTCTTTCATCCGGCTCGTCAATAATTATTCCCTGCACAACAATTTGCTGATTAATATTATTTTCAAATCCTGTTAAGTCTCCGCGCGTATCTTTAATTTCATAACGCGCAATTCCTAAAGAAATTCCGACCATTAATATTGCGATTAATAAAAATATTCTTTTTTGTTCGCCTAAAAAAGAAAGCGCAGCCAAAACTGCGCTAATCAAAACAAAAAACCCAACCATAGCCCATCCAAAATCAAAAAAAGAACGCAAAAATACCCCAGCGATAAAACTAAAAACGAAAATTATTACCCCAAACCTAGAATAATTTTGCATTTTGCGATTTGATTTTTGAAATTTTTTCGTCCATTGCTTCGTTAGCCAAACGGTCGGCTTCGCGGTTTTTTTCGCGCGAGATTTCGATAAACTCAATCTTGCCAAAATCCATTCTGAGATTCCAGATTTTAATAAAAAGCGGGAAAAGTTTTTCCTCAATAATTTTATATTTGCCAGCCAACTGCCTTGCCACCAGCTCGCTGTCCATCCTTATTTCCAATTCCAGGTCTTTTGTCTTTTGCTTGCCAAACAAATGCCTGATTTTTTGCAAGGCAAAAATGACTGCTTCGTATTCAGCTTCATTATTAGTTTTCTCTCCAATATCTTGGGAATACTTTTTTATTGTCTGGCCTTGGCCATTGGCAATAACTACTCCTATCCCAGCCGGCCCCGGATTCCCCCTTGACCCGCCATCAGTATAAACAATTAACTTGTGGTGAGTTTGTCGAACCATATATTTATTTTACCTTAACATCAATTATTTTTAAGCGCAGTTCGGGTGAGGTACGATAAGTAGATTTTTCCAAAGAAGCTAATAAATCCACGCGCTGGCCGGCAATGAAATTAAAATTTTCCTGCTGGGCCATAAAAAATCCTATGGCTGAAATTTTTTCTCCTTTGGATCTCTCAAAATCCAGCTGCAAATGCAACCCGTTGTTACCAAATTTCCTCACATTAACAATTTCCGCATCAGAAAACAAAAAAACCGGCTTGGGATTATCAATGCCAAACGGCCTAAATTTTTCAACTACTCCATAAAACTTCCAGTTTATTTCGTCTATATTTAATTCTTTATCAATATGCAGAATTCCGTTCTCTGTTTTTTCTTTCGGCATCTTTTCATACGCTTTCAATATTTCTTTTTTAAATTCCCCGATTTTCTCCTCTGCCAAAGAAAAACCTCCTGCCATGGCATGCCCTCCCATTTCAATTAATATTCCTTCTGGCAGAATTCCCATTAATTCAACCATATTGACCGAGCCATCGCTTCTGCAAGAACCCTTAATCTGCTTTGCCTTTCCTTTGCCCCACAAAAACACGGGTCTTTTGTAATTATCTATTAATCTATGGGCTGTTAAGCCCAAAACTCCGGTATTCCAGCCTAAATCCCCTTCCACTATTATATTTGGCAATTCTTCCTGGCTTATTCTCTTATCAACTTCATCTATAATAGCGTCAACAATACCTCTTCTGTCATTATTTAAACTTTCCAAACGGCTGGTTATCCAATTTGCCTCTTCTGAAGAACTTGTTGTCAAAAGTTCAAAACTTGTATTAGCATGGTCCATTCTGCTGGCAATATTAATTCTCGGCGCAATCATAAAAGAAATATCGTCTTCAGTAATATTTTTCTGACTTATGTCCAGCCTGCGAAATAAGTTAAGAAGCCCGATTCGATTTGTTTTTTCTAAAACTTTTAATCCGTAACAAGCAAGAATACGGTTTTCTCCAACCAAAGGAACCATATCAGCAATAGTGGCAATGGCCACCAAATCCAAAAGCCATTTTTCCCAGCCAGGCACAATATTAAAATTTCCCTTAATAATTAGTGCCTGAATGGTTTTAAAAGCCGTGCCTGCTCCGCACAAATATTTGAAAGGATAATTGTCTTTTTCCTGCTTGGAATCAATAATGGCGAATGCATTAGGAAGTTTTTCTGGCACAAGATGATGGTCAATTATAACTGCGTCAATTCCTGCCTTATTAATTTTTTCCACTTCATCATAATCTGTGATTCCGCAATCAACAGTAATAATAAGTCCGGCTTTTTGCTCTATGAATTCATCTATGGCTTCAGAAGTAAGACCATAGCCATCAAGATGCCTGTCCGGAATATGAATATGAAAATTCTCAAAATCAATTTTTTTAAAAAAATCGTAGAAAATGGCAGCGGCGCAAACGCCGTCTGCGTCATAATCGCCAAAAATAATGATTCTTTCGTTGTTTTTTACGGCTTGCAAAATTCTGTCCGCGGCCTTGTCCATATCTAAAATCTCAAACGGGTCGTGCAAATCCATTTCATAATCAGGATTTAGAAATTTCTCCGCCTCTTCTTTAGTTTTTATGCCCCTATAAAACAAAAGATGCTCTTCTAAATTTTCCGAAACTTTTTCTCTTATAACCCATTGCTTCATAACACTCCTTATTATATCATAGTGATATGAATGACTGTATTTTTTGCAAAATTGCAAAAGGAGAAATTCCTGCTGACAAAGTTTATGAGGATAAAAATTGCCTGGCGTTTTTGGATATTACGCCAATTAATCCCGGACATGTTTTGCTCATACCAAAAGAACATTATGAAAATCTTTATGATTTGCCGGATGAGGAATTAAAAAATCTTGCGCCAATTATTAAAAAACTTGCTGTTGCAATAAAAAAGGGCGTCAATGCCGAAGGTATAAATATCGGAATGAATAACGAGAGACCGGCTGGCCAACTCGTCCCTCACGCCCATTTCCACATAATGCCCCGTTTCTCCAATGACAATCTCCGCCACTGGCCCGGCAAGTCATACCAAGAAGATGAATCCAAACAGGTTGCCGAACAAATAAAAAAGTTTTTATGAAGTTTGAAACTTTTAAACCGCCAGGAACAGAACAAAAACCTATTCAGGAAACTGGCCTAAGAAAAAAAATTGAGCGGATTGCGCGCAATGCCGTAGTTTGGGGAATGGTATCCATCGCTGGAATAATGGCAGCCCGAGGATTCAAAGAAGAATTTGATTACAAAAATTACAAAGAATCTGCAAAAATTGCAGATAAAATTAAATACGAAGAAATTAAAAAGGAATTAATCAAAAAAATCGGAGAAAAAAATATAAGCAAAAAAATAGATGCGGCAATATCCATTGTTCTTTTTACAAATAAATAATAACTGCTTTTCCTGATCTTTATTACCTGCACATTAGACATAGTTTATGTAAGGTGCTCATGGGGAGTATTCTCCAATTTTTCAACCAATTTCTTTATTTTAGGAACG
>JAHJXC010000083.1 GCA_018827845.1 Patescibacteria group bacterium | reverse complement strand
TGGCTTGGGCATAATTTTTTTATTTTAATCTAAAAATTTGTCTGCAAAAAGAGATTCTATCATCAAAAAAACATCATTATCAGAATCAAAACTTCTTTTAAATTTGAAATAATTTTTTAAGGCGTCCGGAGAAACTATTTCTATTTCAAAGGGCTTTGCTAAAATAGTAAATTTAGCAAGTGATTCATCCTTCAGGCATTCTATAAACTCGTAAACCGCGCCCTTGTTGCTGACAACAAAAATTTTCTTTGGCAAGGGCGACTCTTGAGAAATTTCTTTCAGTGCTTTTTCTAAAAATCCGCGCCACTCATTTTTCGCATCCTCAATAATGGGCGTGAGTTTTTCAGAAACAGAAGAGGCAGCATGCCCTTCTTTGTAACTGTTTACAATTGAAAAAGCGTCATTAATAAAAGTTTTAAATTTACTGGCAACTCTCCTTATTAAAAAATTTTTCCCTCGCGGGAAAGAAATAGTTTCTTCCAATACGCTCCTGCGAACCAAAGAAATATCGCTTGTCTCGCCTCCTATATTTATAAAAATGAAACTTTCATCTGTATCAATGATATTTTTAAAAAATGTGAAGACGATGAGAGGCAGGCTGTGAAAAATGATGGGCACGTCGCCAAAGTTTTTTAAAATATTATTTTCCAGAATTTCTTTGATGCTGTTTTCAACTAAACCAATGTGAATATAAACACTGAATCTTTTGGCTGTCTTATTAAAAGGGTCTTTAATCTCATAACCGTTCAAAGAAGTTCTCATAATTTTATATTCAACCAGTTCTTGCTGTCCTTTTGAGTCCGAAACCTTGTTTTGGTTCTGCATCTTGAAAATTTTTATTTCATTGTCAATTATCTTATCCAAAAAATTTTTATCTACTTCAAATGGCTGTTCCTTTTTTATTTTAATGATTCTGGTTTGAGACATTCCCCAGAGATGGGAAAGAACGCAGAGAATTTTGTCAGGGCCCTTTGGGTAGTCTTTGAGAAGTTGATTCATTGCCATGGTAAGGGAGTTGATTGTACAACGCCAAAATGCTTGGAAATCAACATCCATGAGAAAATTTATAGGCACTCTTGTGCTGGTAATGATTTCCGGCTCGCTGCTAACGGATTTTTTAATCAGCATTCCGCCTACTGAAGCGCTGCCTAAATCAATAACAGCAATTATCTCCTCTTTTGGCTTTTTCCTAAAAATCCCCATTGATAATAATTATAGCATAAAAATTTAAAAGGGGAGCAATTGCTCCCCTTGTGGATTTTAGATTAAGAAAAATACTAACAATATTAACCACAGTATTGTAAAAAGAACAACAAGTACAAGTATAAGATAATGAGTGGAAAAATATCTATAACGAAAACCTTCGTGAGGATGTTCAAAACTGAATCCTTCTTTTTTTATACCACCTTCATTTTCTACGGTTGCAATCTTATCATTCCAATAATCGATAGCGTATTGAGCCTCTAATTGAATAGCGAACCATATAATAGTAATAATTAAACCAACAATACAGCCGCCTATCTTAAAGACATTAATCGGAACAATACCCATTACAAACCCCATTAAAGCAGAGTTAATAAGGAAGAAAATTTGAACCTTTCTCCATCTTATATCGACTTCTTTGTTCCTTGCTATAATAAGCCCATTAAACCTTGAGTCACTACTTATTTTGTCCACCTCAACACCTCCTTTAATGATGTTATTGTTAAGTTGAGTAATTTATCTATCCTGAATCTAACAAATTAAATAAATTGAGTCAAGAAATCTGCTTCAGGAAAATTTCTTAAGTTCTCTTTATTTGAAATCATCAAAATAAGAGTAGTATTCGGGGTGATTAACTGAAAAATTTCATCGATCATTTGAAAATCTACCGCAACGCATCCGGCAGTTGCTTTATCGCCTATATGTAAAAAAATACAACTTCCGGCCCGCGGATTTTTTACTGGATAGTTATAATTTATAAAAATTGCCCTTCTATATAATGGATTTGTCATTCTCTCAGATTCATTCCTTTTGTCACCCACGGGAGAATCTGGAATACAACATTCATAAACATCATTAAATTTCTCGTAACAGTATAAATTAGGATTATTCCCTGATTCTTTGCCATCGATTATCTTTTTGTCAAGATCATGACTAAACATTCTGCCGAGCATAAACAATCCCTCTGGTGTTTTTCCATCACCCTCTTTTTTATAACCGTTCAATTCTGTTAAATCCATATTTCTTTTATCTAAATCCGAACGCATCCCCCAACCATTAATACCAACGAAACAATGATTTTTTTTAATTAATTCAAAAACTCCGTTCTTGTTTTGTAAAAAATAAAGATTTGCCTGAAAATTTTTCATTCCAGTGCCAATTATAGCAATAAAATATTTTGAATTTTTAATATTTATTTCATATTTCATATTTGTTATGAATTTATTCCAAAATTGCCTTTATTCGCCGGACGCCGGCTGCAGAGGCTTCTTCTTTGAGAATTTTGAAATGGCCTAGTTGGCTGGTATTTTCTGCGTGCGGGCCCCCGCAAATCTCTTTACTGTATTCTCCGACACTATACACTTTTACTTTTTCTCCATATTTATGTTCAAAAACTCCCAGTGCTCCCTCTTCTTTTGCCTCTTCAACACTCATTTCTTCGTATGCCACCATTAGATTTTCCTTAATTTTTTCATTTACTAAATCTTCTACTTTCTTAATTTCTTCATCGGTCATTTTTTGAGAATGGGAAAAATCAAAACGCAGACGCTCGGCTGTAATATTGCTTCCTTTTTGCGCAACATGATTTCCTAGAACCTCGCGCAAGACCTGATGCAAAAGATGGGTAGCAGTGTGAAGTTTTGCTGTTTGCTCGCTCGCTTCAGCCAATCCCCCCTTAAACATTCCTACTGAAGCAGTCCGGGACAATTCCTGATGCCGATGAAATTCTTCTTCAAATTCTTTTTTATTTATCTGTAATTCTTTTTCCTGAGCCAGCTCTTTCGTCATTTCCAATGGAAAGCCGTATGTTTGATATAGATTAAAAGCATCTTTACCAGAAACAATTGATAATTTATTAAATTCTTTCAAGCCGGCTTCAAGGGTTTTTCTGAATCTTTCCTCTTCCTTGTTTAATTCTTCAAAAATTTTTCCTTTATTCTTTTCTACTTCAGGATAAGAATCTTTATAAATATCAATAACAACTTTGGCAATTTCTTTTGTAAAATCTTCAATACCCAATAACTTTCCGTGCCTGATTGCCCTTCTAATTAATCTCCTCAGCACATATCCCCTGCCGAGATTTGACGGCTCTACGCCATCGGCAATTATAAAAACTGCTGCCTTAACATGGTCAGCAATAATCCGTATAGATCTTTCATCGACAGATTTGAGATTTGAGATTTGAGATTTAATTTTAGCGACAATAGGAGCAAATAAATCAGTTTCAAAAACAGATGCTGAGTCCTGCATTATCATAGCAATTCTTTCTAGTCCCATGCCAGTATCAACATTTTTTTGCTTTAACGGCTCGTATTCGCCTTCCGCAATTTTGTTATATTGCATAAAAACATTATTCCAGATTTCTGTGCTTTTGATGAACATTTCAGCGTCCGGACCGCAAGGTCCTGTTTGCCCTGCCGGCCCCCACCAGTTATCTTCTTTTCCTTTATAAAAAATTCTTTCTTTGGGAACTCCTAAAGACTGCCAAATTTTTGCTGATTCTTCATCGCGAGGAGCATCTTTGTCGCCGCTAAAAACAGAAACGGAAATTTTATCAGGATTCAAACCGAGCCATTTCGGAGAAACTAGAAATTCCCAGCTCCATTCAATAGCTTCTTTTTTAAAGTAGTCTCCGAATGACCAATTCCCCAGCATTTCAAAAAATGTAAGATGGCTATTGTCTCCAACTTCATCAATATCTATTGTGCGAATGCATTTCTGCACATTAGCCACCCGATTCCCAGCCGGATGTTTTTCTCCTAAAAGATACGGCACAAGAGGATGCATACCAGCAGTGGTAAAAAGCACAGTTGGATCAGTTTCGCTTGGAATCAAAGAAGCTGAAGAAATCACAGTATGCCCTTTTTCTGTAAAAAACTCTAAAAATTTATCTCTGATTTCCCTTGATATCATAAAATTATAATAACATAAATTACATCTTTTTAGAATATTTTTTAATTAATTTTTGAGCTTCTTCAATTATTCCCTGATTAATTTTTCTTCCCCTTATTAAAACACTGGGACCGAGAAAATCCGGCATTAATAAAATATCATTTTTTTGTTTTAATCTTTTTAATCTGTTATTTTCGTCTTTATTTTTACCAACAATAATTAAATTTTTAT
>JAHJXC010000082.1 GCA_018827845.1 Patescibacteria group bacterium | reverse complement strand
TTCAGCCTGCTTATCGTAATTGCCGTCTACGACCTCCGCCACCAAATCATTCCCAATGGATTTGTTTATGCTTTTATCATACTTTCTTTGTTTGCGATATTTTTGGAAAATTGTAATTTGGAATTTGTTTGGAATTTGGATTTTGGAATTTGTAATTTACTGGGAAGAATTCTGACTGGTTTAATCTTTTTCTCATTCTTTGGTTTAGTCTGGCTGATTTCCAGAGGAGAAGCCATGGGTTTTGGCGATGCTAAACTGGCCCTGGCTATAGGCTGGCTTTTGGGTCCCTGGCAGGGATTTCTGGCTTTATTATTCTCCTTTTGCATCGGCGCCATTATAGGTATCTCGCTGGTTTTCTTGGCAAAAAAGAAGTATAATATGAAAAGCAAAATACCCTTTGGCCCTTTTCTTGTTTTGGGCGCGCTAATCGCATTTTTTATTAATAGCAGTATTTAAACATATGGATAAAGTAAAAAAATATAAAAAACCAATAATTATAGGAATAATATTGTTATTTCTCGTTGTTTATCTGGGAATCAAAACAGATTCCAAAAGCAATGCCCTTACACTAATTTTGGATTTTGGGAATGGCAGTAAAAAAACTTTCTATAATTATGATAAAGAGGAAAAAAGCGCCTGGAGCGCTTTGCAGCAAGTGGCTGCGGTTTCAAAGATTGATCTTCAAGCAGGCCCGGGCTTTACTCCAAAAAAAATTGATGGAAGAACCAATGGTGAAGAAAATAAAAAATGGGAGCTCTATGTTAATAGTATGAAGCAGATATCTTCTCCAATAGATATAAAAGTTAGCATTCCTGACAAGGTAATTTATAAATTTGAATAGATTATGAATAAGGGGTTCACTCTTTTAGAGGTTTTAGTAACGCTGTCCATAGTTGTCATTGTTGCCTCTTTGATTTTTGCCAATTATCCTAAATTTAAGGAAGGAATTTCTTTAAAAAAAACAAGCCAGGAAATTGCTCTAACAATCCGCGAGGCGCAAAATTATGCTTTAAGTGTCAAGGAATTTGAAGGAAAATATGAGAGCTATGGCGTTCATTTTGAAATATCAAGCCCCAAATCCTACTTTATTTTCTCTGACCTTAATGGCGATAATAAATACGATAGTCCGGGAGAAAAAGTTAAGGAATTTATTATCCAGACCAATGATAAAATTCTTGATTTGTGCGGTTATGATACAGGATATGTCTGCAACCAGAATTATTTAGATATTATTTTTATGCGTCCCACTCCTGTGGTAACGCTAAAAAGCGATATTAAAGATTATTCCGGCGTAAAAATAGTTATTACTTCTCCGCGCAACAAAGAAAAATCAGTAATAGTTTGGATGAGCGGTCAAGTATCAATAGAATAATATGAAAAAAATTCAAAACAAAGGGCTTACCCCGTTACCAAAAAATGGCATTACGCCAAGTGTTTGTTCAGAAAAAAATATGAAATATAGATTAAAATTCATGTCTAAATTTTTAACATCTTATTCAAAAAGGCGTAAAAACACAATGCCATTTTATGGTACGGGGTTCACTCTTATTGAGACATTGGTGGCTATAACAATTTTAACCCTGGGTATTGTGGGGCCATTAGAATTGGCTTATAGAAGTATTAGTTATACAAAACTATCACAAAATAAGATTATTGCTTCTTATTTGGCCCAGGAAGGCATGGAACTTGTTAGATATATAAGGGATACGAATAAAATAAATAGTAATTCTTGGTTGCAAGGTTTAGCTAATTGCAAAGGGTCGTCGTATTGCCGGATAGATGCTTATTCGGTTTCAGTAAATACCTGCGGAGTTGGGCCAACTTGTCCTCCTATTCAGTATTCAGGTAGCCAAGGATATAATTATACTGTTGGAAATCCTACAATATTCACCAGGAATATTAATATTGTTGAGATGGAAGCTTATGAGGCAAAAATAAGTGTTTCTGTAGTTTGGAATGAAAGAATTGGCCAAAAAACAATAAATTTAGAAGAAAATATTTACAATATTCCTTAAGTATGAAAAAAGGACTTGCCCTGAGTAAATCGAAGGGGTTTACCCCGCTACCAAAAAATGGCATTACGCCAAGTGTTTGTTTAGAAAAAATATGAAATATAGATTAAAATTTATGTCTAATTTTTTAACATCTTATTCAGAAGGGCGTAAAAACACAATGCCATTTTATGGTGCGGGGTTTACATTAATTGAAATGATTGTGGCTATAGCGGTTTTTACTGTGGTCATGACTGTAACTTTAGCCACCTATTTGAATGTAAGCGATATCCAGAGAAAGGCCAATGCCCTAAGAGTGGTTAATGATAATGTTAGTTTTGCCTTGGAAACGATGACAAGAGAAATTAGGACAAATAAAGATTATACTGACTGCGGAGCAAAGTGTTTAAGTTTTACAAATGACGACAGCCAGATGATTACCTATAGTTTTAATTCAACTGACAATTCTATTGAAAGAGATATTATTGGGGATTCTAATCCTCCCTTAAGACTGACTTCCCCTGACATTAAAATTGAAGACCTTGTTTTTAATATAAGAGATGGTGTTAGTGCCCAAGAACAGCCCATGGTGACAATATTTATAAAAGCATCAGCCGGAGAGAAAATAAAGATTAAAAACACATTAAATGTTCAGACAACAATTACCAAAAGAGAATTAGGCAGCGGTTTCTAAAAGAGAATTAAGGCCATGATGATAAAAGACAGAAATAACAGCAAAAAAGGATTTGTAGTGATAATGGTTGTTTTACTATTGTCAGTAATTTTGATTGTCGGTCTGGGAGTTTTTGACATTGTTCTCAGAGAAATATTAATTTCCAATATGGGCTCAGAATCCCAAAAAGCTTTTTATGCTGCTGATTCAGGCGCAGAATGCGTTCAATATTGGCAGATAAATGGCTTTTTCGCTTCCGGCGCCCCATTTGCTATTAAGTGCAACGGCAGACTAATAAACGGAGAAATAACTTCCAGTCCGCCTTTTGTGAATAATCCAATCACTTCTCCAATAAAAATAAATTTTACCAATGGTTCTTGCGTTGAGGTGCGCTTAACAATTGAAGATCCTTCGCTTGAGTTTGACACATTGATCGTAGCGCGCGGTTATAATATTGGCTGTGATGACTCTAGCCCTAAAAAAGTTCAAAGAGGAGTAAAAATTACTTATTAAAATGCCAGCAATCAAAAAACCTCAAAAAAAAGAGGTTGGGGGGCGCATAGATAAATTAAGAAAATTAATAAATTATCACCGTTATCTTTATCATGTTTTGGACAGGCAGGAAATTTCTGATGCCGCCCTAGACTCTCTTAAAAAAGAACTTTATGATCTGGAGCAAAAATATCCTGAATTTGTTGCTATTGACTCTCCTACGCAAAGGGTGGCTGGAAAACCCTTGGAAAAGTTTGTCAAAGTAAAACATAAAATCAGGCAATGGTCTTTTAACGACGCTTTTAGCGAGGAAGAAATGAAAGAATTTGATGAACGAGTGAAAAGAATGCTTGGAGATTCAATCTCCAAACAGGTAGAGTATACCTGCGAATTAAAGATTGATGGTTTCAAAATTATTTTAACTTATGAAAAAGGAATTTTGAAAACAGCGGCCACGCGGGGCAACGGAATTGAAGGTGAGGACGTCACTCAAAACGTTAAAACCATAGAAAGCATTCCTTTGCGCCTGGAAAAAAACGTTGATGCAGTTGTAGAGGGTGAGATTTGGCTGAGCAAAAAAGAATTTGAAAAACTGAACGCTGCACAAAAGAAAAAAGGTGAACCGCCTTTTGCCAATCCCAGGAATGTGGCTGCCGGCTCCATCCGCCAGCTTGATCCCAAAATAGCTGCCTCGCGCAAACTGGACAGTTTTATTTATGATTTATCTTGGCTGGATTTTGAACTGCCCAAAACTCAATTTGAAGAGCTTAAAAAATTATCTGAACTGGGCTTCAAGGTCAATAAAAATTTTAAATTGTGTAAAAATATTGATGAAGTTATAAATTTCTGGAAAGAATGGCAGAAGAAAAAAGAAAGGCAAGACTATTGGATAGACGGAGTGGTTGTAAAATTAAATAACTGCCTTTGGCAGGAAATGCTCGGTTATACAGGCAAGGCCCCGCGCTTTGCCATTGCATTTAAATTTCCAGCCCAGCAGGCAACGACAACAGTAGAAAACATCCAAGTGCAAGTTGGGAGAACAGGCGTTTTGACTCCAGTGGCTTATCTAAAACCGGTCTTATTGGCAGGAAGCGTGGTTAGCAGGGCAACTTTGCACAATAAAGATGAGATTAATAGATTAGATTTGAAAATTGGCGATACAGTAATTATTCAAAAAGCAGGTGATGTTATTCCAGATGTACTCCAAGTTATTAAAGATTTAAGAACAGGAAAAGAAAAAACTTTTCATATGCCTGAAAAATGCCTGATGTGCGACTCAAAAGTGATTCAGGAAAAAGACAGTCCTCTTGTCAGATGTCCCAATTTCAAATGCGAAAGCAGGCACAGGCGCTCTCTTTATTACTTTGCTTCAAAAAATGCTTTTGACATAGAAGGTCTGGGCCCTAAAATCATTGACGCGCTTTTAGATAACGGTTTGATCCAGGATGCGACTGATATTTTCGATTTAAAAGAAGGAGATTTAATCCCCCTGGAACGGTTTGCGGAAAAATCAGCGGAGAATTTAATCAAAGCCATTAGTGAACGCAGGGAAATTTCTTTGGACAGATTTATTATAGCATTAGGAATTTTGCATACTGGTGAAAGGACAGCGCAGAGCTTAGCGGACAAATTTGGTTCTCTGGAGAATTTAGAAAAAGCAACACCAGAAGAATTAATCTCAATTAAAGATGTTGGGGAAGTGGTGGCTAAAAGCATTTATGAATGGTTTAGAAACAGGCATAATAAGAAATTTTTAAAAAGATTGCTGAAAAGAATAAAAATTAAAAAAGGCGGCAAGAAAAAAATCGGGACAAAACTGAAGGGCTTGAAATTTGTCTTGACCGGCACGCTTAATTCAATGAGCCGTGATAAGGCTAAGGAAAAAATAAGATTATTGGGAGGTGAGGTGGTAGAATCGGTTTCTTTCAAAACCAATTATGTTGTTGTAGGCAAAGACCCGGGTTCAAAATATGATAAGGCAAAACAATTAGGCGTTAAAATCTTGAAAGAAAAGGAATTTTTAGATTTGACAAAAGGATAGTCTTGATATATAATTTAAACAGAATTGAAAAATCCCGCCAAGACGGGATTAAAAATCAAAAACGCGTCCCATAACTGGGATCACAAAACAAAGGAGGACTTGCAATGAAAGAAGCAACCCTAAAACAGGCAAGAAAGGTATTAGATTTAATCGGACAGAAGGATACACCGTGCGAACAACTTCAAAAACTTCTCGGCTCTGGACTGCTTTCTGATTTACTGGATGCAAATGTGGATTCAGTTGACCGCAATACATTCAGGCAGACAATCGGTCTTAAATCCCTCAACGTTTATGCCACAATCCACGGTTTTACAATAACCATTAACTATGACCATTCGGTAAAAGACAGCATCAAAGCCGGAAAGTACGACTGGGAAAACGATGATATAACAGAGAAACATTTTCCGTCGCAGGAAACCGGCACAATGGAAGTGGCAATCGAGCTTTTCCACTTCGGCAAGAATATGGAAACTGATAAAGTTCTCGCTGAACTGGATAAAAAGGGCTATAGACCGGCAACCCTCAAAGAACTTCTTGCTCTCGGCGAGAAGCACCCGGACCTTCAGAGAGAATTTACGATCATTGCTCTTGGTTCTGTTTGGCGGGCTCCGGATGGCAGCCGCCGCTACGCCTGCCTCGACAGGGATGGCTTTGAGCGTTACCTGTACTTGTACTGGCTCGCCAACAGGTGGCGTGACATCTGTCGGTTTGCCGCCGTCCGCAAGTAACATTTGGTATTTTGATCTTTTAGGGCTCGGCTTTGCCGAGCCTGTTTTTTGTATTGAAATAATCCGTCAATCTGATAAAATAAACGCATGATGCTAAAAGAAAAAATTTTAAATGATTTTAAGGGGGCGTTTAAAGGAAAAGATAAGATAAGATTGTCGGTTTTGAAAATGCTTCAGGCGGAAATCCATAATGCTGAAATTGCTAAAAGAACAAAACTTGGGGAGGAAAGCCCGTTGAGCGACGATGAAATTTTACAAGTTATCTCCCGAGAAATTAAAAAAAGAAAAAAAGCCATTGAACTTTACGAGAGGGGCGGCCGAAAGGACTTAGCTGACAAAGAAAAGGCGGAAATAGAAATTTTGTCCGCCTATCTACCTGAGCAATTATAGGATAAAAATTCCCCGGGCCTAAGATAGGTTCCGGGGATTATTTTCTAATCTTAATCTTACCTTCCACAATTTTTCCTTTTTTGTTTTCTTTCTTATCTTTACTTTTCTTTGTCAAGAGATATGCTCCTGCTGCAGCTGCACCCAAAGCAACGACACCAATACCCGTTTTTAACAATCTTTCTTTTCTTTTTTTGTTAAAAATTCTTTCAAATCTTATTGTAGATTTTTTGCATCTCTCAAGATCTTTTTTAGAAAAACTAAAAATATTTTTATAAAGCTCTGTGCGTGCTTGAACAAGAATACGTAAAATCAACCAAGCATCTTTTTTACATACCCTATCTCTGATTTTTCCTTCGGAGCGCAGTTCTTTTTCATCTTTGATGGAATTAATAAACTCATTTAGCAATACTTGATCAGCATCTTTGTAAATATCTAGTTCGGGATCGTCAATTTCTTTAAGGATTGGCCACTGATCTTTTTCCTCTATCTTAAGAAGCAAATCCATTGCTTTTCGTCCAACCTCGCAAAGAACGACAGATTTTTTAATAGAATGATAAAAGCGAACCCGTTTTTTTCTAGGGAAATCGGTATTTTTAAATATTTCAAGGAACTTTTCAATAGATATCATTTTCTCACCTCCTTATTTGATTTTCAGTATAAAATAATGCAGAATAAAAGCAATGGTTAAAATTGATATAGAAAAATTGGCTTTGTTGGCCAGGATAAAGTTGACTCCAAAAGAAAAAGAAAGGCTTCAAAAAGAATTTGAAGATATTTTAAATTATATCTCAAAATTAAAAGAAGTAGACGTGAGCGAGATTAGCGATGAAGAAGCAGGCAGGACCACGGATTTAAAAAACGTGATGCGGGAAGATGAAAATTCTCATAAACCAGCAGAATTTAAGGGATATATAAAAGTAAAGCATATATTGGAATGATTGATTTAAAAAATTTGACAATCAAAAAAGCGCAGAAAATGATTCAGAATCGTGAAATTTCCGTGGCCGAACTTGTTTCTGCTTATCAGGAAAATATCAAAAATAAAAACAAAGATATCAATGCTTATCTTGAAGTTTTTAATGATCCAATTGGAGAAATAGACGAAACAAAACCTCTGGCAGGCATTCCCTTTGCCATAAAAGACAATATGTTAATAAAGGGAAAAATTTGCTCTGCCAGTTCAAAAATCCTTGAGAATTATCACGCCGCTTATGATGCCACGGTTATAAAAAAACTTCGCGATGCAGGAGCAATTTTTTTGGGCAGGACCAATATGGATGAATTTGCCATGGGCGCTTCAACAGAAAACTCTGCTTTTGGCTCCACAAAAAACCCCTTTGATTTGGAAAGAGTGGCTGGCGGTTCTTCTGGTGGTTCTGCAGCTGCTGTGGCTGCTGATTTAGGTTTGGCGGCCTTGGGCTCTGATACAGGAGGTTCTATACGCCAGCCAGCAGGATTTTGCGGTGTTGTGGGCTTAAATCCGACTTATGGCGCGGTTTCCCGATACGGATTAATTGCAATGGCTTCTTCTTTTGATCAAATCGGCCCTATTACAAAAACCGTTGAAGATGCAGAAATTATATTTAATATTATAAAAGGCCGCGACCCCCTTGATTCAACGTCAATAGACAGTAGCCAGTCGTCAGTAGTCAGTAGTCAGAAACTAAGAATTGGCTTGTTAAAATATGATAAAAGTGGAATTAATGACGAGGTCAACAGAATAATTGAAGAAACCATAAAAAAACTTAAAAATCTTGGGCATGAAATAAAAGAAATTGAATTGCCGCATATTGAATATTCAGTTCCTTGCTACTATATTCTTGTGCCAGCTGAGGTTTCAGCTAATCTGGCCAGGTTTGACGGAGTGAGATACGGCTTGTCAAAGCAAGGAAAAAATCTTTTGGAAGATTATATGGAAACTAGGGCAAGCGGTTTTGGCAAGGAGGTGAGAAGGAGAATTATGCTCGGCACATATGTTCTTTCTGCCGGATATTATGATGAATATTATGGACGGGCGAAGAAAGTAAGAGTAATTATAAGAAAGGATTTTGAAAAAGTTTTTGGTTCGCCATCTGGCGGAGGCATAGATGTTATTTTGACCCCGACTTCCCCAGCGCCGGCATTTAAAATAGGAGAAAAAACTGATGACCCTCTTCAGATGTACCTTGAAGATATTTTTACAGCTCCGGCCAAAATTGCCGGCCTGCCAGCAATGTCTGTACCAGCCGGATTTGCAAAATCTGGCCTGCCCATCGGCGTGCAATTTATCGCCCCTTGGTTCAGAGAAGATATATTATTTCATTTAGGCAAACAATACGAAAATGACAAACGTACCTTATAT
>JAHJXC010000008.1 GCA_018827845.1 Patescibacteria group bacterium | reverse complement strand
TTTTTTCAAAGAAAGAACAAGATAATGTATTTTATAAATTGGCAGACAAAATATTTTTCCAATAGTTTTATATGTATTCGCAATTTGTAGATTGGCATTAAATTAGCATATTTGCATAACATTTATGATGATAAAAGTAACAGATTTTAAATCAATAACATTAAAACTGGCTTCGCCGGAGAAAATTTTGTCTTGGTCCCGCGGCGAGGTGACAAAACCGGAAACAATAAACTACCGCACCCAGCGCCCGGAAAGGAACGGTTTGTTCTGTGAAAAAATTTTCGGGCCTGAAAAAGATTACGAATGTTACTGCGGAAAATACCGGCGCGTCAGATATAAAGGCATTGTTTGCGAGAAATGCGGAGTGGAAGTTACGCGTTCTATTGTAAGAAGGGAAAGAATGGGCCATATCAGTCTGGCTATTCCTGTTGCCCATGTTTGGTTTTTGCGCGGCATCCCTTCATCTATGGGCGTTTTACTGAATCTTTCCCTGTCGGATATTGAGCGCGTTATTTATTTTGCCGGATACATCATTACTAAGGTGAATGAGGATGCTAAGGCAAAAGTTTTAAAGAATCTTGATTCTGAATATAAAAGCAAACTCAAAATCGCAGGATCAAAAGAAGAAAAAAATAATTTAAAAGAAAGATTTAATAATGCTAAAGAAGAAATAGAAAATATTAAGTTGCACAACGTAGTTTCCGAGCCGGAATATTATCATTTTAGTATGAAATACGGAGAAGTTTTTGAAGCAGGCGTGGGTCCAGAAGCTATTTATAATATTTTCAAGATTATGGATTTGGAAAAAGAACGTAAAATTTTAGAGGAAAAAATTAAAGAAACTTCCTCGCAGGATTATCAGAAATTGATTAACAGGCTGAATCTTATCAAATCATTACTGAAAGCAGAAATTAGACCTGAATGGATGTTTTTAACCGTTATCCCGGTAATTCCTCCTGCTTTACGTCCTATGGTTGCGTTAGATGGGGGGAGGCATGCTACTTCTGACCTTAATGATCTCTATCGTCGGGTCATTAATCGCAACAACCGGCTGAAAAAACTTATTGAAATCAAGGCGCCCGAAGTCATTCAGCGGAATGAGAAGAGGATGCTCCAGGAGTCTGTTGACGCCCTTATTGATAATTCCATAAGGCGCGGCCAGAATATAGCTCTTAGCCAGGCCCAAAGACGGCCGTTAAAATCTCTTGTTGACATGTTAAAAGGAAAACAGGGCAGATTCAGGCAGAATCTTCTGGGAAAGCGCGTTGATTATTCAGGTCGCTCGGTTATTGTGGTGGGTCCAGATTTGAAATTGCATCAGTGTGGTCTGCCTAAACTCATGGCCTTGGAGCTTTTCCGGCCATTTGTGATTAATAAATTAATTCAAAGAGAAATGGCTTACAATATCAGAGGAGCCAATAAACTTATTGATGAAAAAACTTCTGAAGTTTGGGCCATTCTTGAAGAAATTATAAAAGACAAATATGTTTTGCTTAACAGGGCTCCGACATTGCACCGGCTCGGAATTCAAGCCTTTCAACCAGTCTTAATAGAGGGTAATGCCATTCAAATTCATCCTTTGGTTTGCTCTGCCTTTAACGCTGATTTTGACGGAGATCAAATGGCTGTTCATGTTCCTTTGAGTGAAGAGGCGCAAAAAGAGGCAAAGGAAATGATAGCCTCTGTTAAAAATCTCTTAAAACCAGGAACAGGTGATCCTGTTGTCAATCCTTCGCAGGATATTGTTATGGGATGCTTTTGGATGACAAGAATGCAAGAAAACGTAAAAGGCAAAGGAATGATTTTTTCCAGCCCAAATGAAGCTATAATGGCTTATGAGTTTGGCAATATTGATCTTCGGGCAAAAATAAAGGTTTTGCCCACTGACACGCCAAAATACAAGCAGTTTAAAAATAGTCTTTTTGAAACAACAGTGGGGCGGCTTCTTTTTAACAGTGTTCTGCCAAAAGATTTTCTTTTTATAAACGAAGACCTTAATAAAAAAATGCTGGTTAAGATTGTTTCGCAGGTGATTGAAAAATACGGAGCCGATGCCACGCCGGATATTCTGGACAAAATTAAAAAATTCGGCTTTGAATACGCCACTAAATCCGGAATGAGCTGGGGAATTGACGATTTAAAAATCCCGGAACAAAAGAAAGAAATCATAACAAAAGCAGAAAAAGAAGCAGGCCAAGCGGAGAAACAATATAAAGACGGTTTGTTAACAGAAGGGGAACGTTATGACAAAATTCTTGAAATTTGGCAAAGAGCCAAAAACCAGATTGAAGATTTAGTGCCCAAAGCCCTTGACCCTGAAGGACCGGTTTTTACTATGGTTTCCTCAGCTGCAAGAGGAAACTGGGGTCAAGTCGGCCAAATGTCAGGAATGAAAGGATTGATGGTCAACCCGGCTGGAAAAATTATTGATTTTCCTGTTATTCCCAGTTACAAGGAAGGGTTAAGTGTTTTGGAATACTTTATTACCACTCATGGAGCAAGAAAAGGCGAGGCTGACACTGCATTAAAAACTGCCAAGGCCGGATATCTGACAAGGCGCCTGGTTGATGTTGCCCAGGATGTCATAATTTCTGAAAAAGACTGTAAGGACCAAAAAGGAATCCTGATTTCAAGGAAATATATTGAATTATATGGCAAAAAAATGTCATCTAGAATTGCAGGAAGGTTTTTGGCTGCTGATGCTGCTGGTTTTAAAAAAGGCCATATGCTGGCTGTTCAGGACGCAAAGAAAATTGAAGAATCAGGAATCGAGGAAGTTCATATTTTTTCTCCTCTCACTTGTAATTCCGTTAGAGGAATCTGCCAAAAATGCTATGGTATTGATTTGGGCTCTAATGCCTTGATAAAACTGGGCGAAGCAGTGGGAATTGTGGCAGCCCAGTCTATTGGAGAGCCAGGCACCCAGCTGACAATGAGGACATTTCATACTGGAGGTATTGCTTCAGGAGGTGATATAACACAGGGTCTTCCAAGGGTGGAAGAAGTTTTTGAATTGCGCATGCCTGCCAATCCGGCAGTGCTTAGCGAGACAGACGGAGAAGTGCTGGATATAAAGACAAAAGATAATGAAAAAATAATGACAGTACTGGGAGACAAACCAGCAAACAAAAAAGAATATGTTATTCCTTTCGGCAGGGTTTTGATTGTTAAAGAAAAAGATAAAGTACGGAAAGGCGACCCTTTGACCGACGGCTCCTTTGACATAAAACAGCTCTTTAAGTTGGCCGGCAAAGAGGCAACGCAGAATTACATTCTTAAAGAAGTTGACAGGGTTTATGCCATGCACGGAGAAAGAATAAATAGTAAGCATATTGAGTCTATAGTCCGGCAGATGTTCTCAAGATATAAAATTACTGATCCCGGATCTTCGGATTTTAATATGGGAGACATTGTCGCTCATTCGGAACTTGAAGAAGAGAGCAGAAAGATTGGGGCCGAAGGGGGCAAAAAACCAAAAGCAAATATGATGGTGATGAGAATAAGCGAAGTTTCCCTGACTACTCCAAGTTTCCTCTCAGCCGCTTCTTTTCAGAACACAGTAAGAGTGTTAGTAAAAAGCACTTTGAAGGGCGTGGAAGATAAATTATTGGGATTGAAAGAGAATGTTATTATCGGCCGCCTTATCCCGGCTGGCACCGGATTCAGAAAAGAGTATCAAAAAGAAAAAGAAGAGGAAGAGAAAATATAAATTATTATGTCCTCGTCAGTAGAACAAATAAAATCTCGGCTTAATATTGTTGATATTGTAGGCAGTTATATAAAATTGCAGAAGGCGGGCATTAATCTTAAAGCCCTTTGCCCTTTTCATCATGAAAAAACCCCTTCATTTTTTGTTTCTCCAGCACGGGAAACCTGGCATTGTTTTGGATGCAATAAGGGCGGAGATATTTTC
>JAHJXC010000007.1 GCA_018827845.1 Patescibacteria group bacterium | reverse complement strand
TGAATACAATATACGTTACAGCTGTGGTTACAGACAGTAGCAAAGGTTACAGAGTTGCTATCAATTATCATTCCACTGCTAAAGATTTTGAGAATACCGCATTTATCAAACAATATAATACTCCTGCAATCCGGGCACTAGTTCAAAGTCAGCTTCAGTCAATTGCAGATCAAGGGGTTAAGTTGATTAAGACTAATCTATGGTTAGTGGATAATACTGAAGCAGAAAGCGCTTCTTCGTTGTCTTGGAGGCTTACTTTTCCATTTTCTTCTGCGCAATTAGCGAACATAAGGCAATATGTGCAAGATGTAGGAAGCATCCAAGGTAGCGATGGAAATTATTTAAGCTTACAACTTAGCATATTATGGAATGGAAGCGCAAATTATACAGAGCCTTCTTGGCAGGATTCTAATAATATAGGAGGGCAGTGGTACAATGTAACTTGGCCGGATTTTATAAACAGAGGAAAGAAGGCCATATCAGACCTGTTTAAAACAATATATGACATTAAGAATCCAAAAGGAGAAAGAGTCATAGAGTTGGTATATTTAGATGGGGAAGTGATGATCGGAGCCAAGACAAATCAAGAAAAGTTTCTTAAGGAGCTATACCCGTATTTTTTACAGCAGAGTAATTCATATGGCATACCCGGTTCACTTTATTTTCTTGCCGAGGGCAGCGAAAATGCAGTGATGGACGGAAATTTTATAGATACACAATATCCTATTCTTAACAAGCATAGGTCATTATACTGGCTGTATCGTTCTATCGATTTTATGCTCCGTAATAATCTTAGGATTCCTGATCGTCTGGATTTTTCTTTGTATCCGGACCCTGTTTCTAACAGTTATGCTGCTTTGGTTAGCAGAGTATTTGATGACCTCGCTGCTGTTTTTCCTGGGGTGCAGGCTGCGATAGCAGAGACATATTATTTACCGGATAAAAATGCGGATAAGCGTTGGGATATCGGACAGGCCTTTGCCTCGGAGTATACAAAACGGAAACTCTTGCAAAGTGTGGCATTTTGGCCTAGTCCTTATAACGTTGTTAATCCGGAGGAATATAACGCAGGATTTCCTTTTGATTTTAAGTTTTATTTTCCACCTCCTGTTATAACCGGTTCCCCGAATTTATGCATACCCTTACCAGGACAAAGCACCTGTACCTCTAATATTTTTTGGTCGAGCGGGAAATCTTTAGCTCAAGTAATGGTTAGTATAGATGGAGGCCCAGAAGAAATTCTCATTTGTGCGGAGAAAGGTAAAGAGTCTGCTGACTGGATTTTACCGGGACGCAACTATGCATTTAGGCTGTATCCTGCTACTGATTGCACAAGCGCCGGAAAAGCAGAAAGCCTTTTAGATAAGTTTTTTTTGAGCAGTATTAATACCGTAGACACCACCCCGCCTGCTGCTATTAGTAATTTATCTGCTTCTAATATTACTCAGACCTCAGTTAATTTGACTTGGACCTCGCCCGGCGATGATGGAAATTCTGGGACTGCGGCTGAATATGATATTAGATACAGCACAAGTCCGCTGAGCGGGACAAGTTGGTCTTCAGCCATTCAAGTAACAGGCGAACCCGCGCCTTTAGTAGCTGGTAGCAATCAATCCTACTCTGTGGTTGGTTTATCACCTAATACCACCTATTACTTTGCAATCAAGACCTCTGATGAAGTTCTAAACATTTCAGGTCTTTCCAATGTTGTTTCTGTTGTCACTCAAAGCAATATCTGCGCCTCTTTTACTTACTCCGGCTGGAGCTCATGTCAGCCCAATAATACTCAATCTAGAAATGTAATTTCTTCCTCGCCACAAGGATGCACAGGAGGTAGCCCTGTTCTCACTCAATCCTGTGTTTATACGCCTCCAACCTGCGCCTCTTTTACTTACTCTGACTGGTCTTCCTGCCAGGCAAACAATACTCAAACTAGAACCATTGTGTCCCAATCTCCCACAGGTTGCACGGGCGGCAACCCTATTCTTTCCCGGTCCTGCACTTATATTCCCATTCCTCCTTTCTGCACTGCTTTCACTTATTTCAGCTGGGCACAGTGTCAGGCAAACAATACTCAAACGAGAACTATTGTCAGCCAGTTGCCTCAAGGATGCGATGGAGGCAATCCAACTCTCTCCCAACCCTGTGTTTACATTCCTCCAACCTGCGCCTCTTTTACTTACTCTGACTGGTCTTCCTGCCAGCCAGACAATACCCAGTCACGCACTGTTTCTGAACAATCTCCTCTTGGGTGTACAGGAGGCAGTCTAGTATTGTCTCAATCTTGCACATATACTCCTCCATCTCCATCACCATCATCTAGTCCTTCGCCATCACCAAGCCCATCACCAAGCCCATCACCTTTATTCATTTCAACTTTTCCAAATCTTACTGGTCCTTTTGCGGTTGCTATAAAATCAGAACAAGTAAAAATTCTTCAGCAGATGTTATCTCAAAACAAAGAAATTTATCCTGAAGGGGAAATTACTGGCTATTACGGAGAACTGACAATCAAAGCAGTCCAGAGATTCCAGGAAAAATACAATATTGCCACTTCTGGAACTCCGGAAACCACTGGTTATGGGCTCGCTGGTCCTGCGACCAGACAGAAACTCAATGAAATATTCAGCAGCCAGTATGTTAGCCCGCCTGCTAGCGAGATTGAACAGCTCAAAGAGCAGATTAAATTACTTCAGATGAAGGTTATACAGCTGCTCTCTGAGATAACAAAGATATTGCAAGAAAAAGTAAATAGAATATAATTAAAGATATGGACAAGAAAACCATCCTTATAATTGAAGACGATACATTCTTTCAAAACCTTATTTCCAAAAAATTGGTCAATGAAGGTTTTGAAGTATTGGTGGCTTCTGACAGCAGGCAAGCGCTTAGTATTTTGGAAGAGAAAAAACCGAACTTGATAGTCTTGGATCTTATTCTGCCTGTGCTGGACGGCTTCGGCATTCTCTCTATTATCAAAAAAGATGAAAAAACAAAAGACATTCCTGTTATCATTTTGAGCAATCTTGGGCAAAAAGAGGAGATTGAAAAGGCTATCGCATTGGGCGCTGTTGATTTTATGATCAAGGTTAATTTCACGCCCGAAGAAATAGTGAGAAAAATAAAAAGCATCATCTAGTATGCTCTATTTGCTTTTTGGCAAGGATACCTATAGGAGCAGGCAGAAGCTGAACGAGCTTCTGGACTTTTTTCGTTCAAAGACAAAAGATTTTGGAATTTTTCGAATAAGCGGAGAAAGTTTTAATGCCGAGGAATTTGAGAGTTTCTTAAAATCAAAAAATCTTTTCAACGAAAGAAGTATTATTGTCTGCATTGATATAGTGGAAAACAAATCAGCTTCAAACTTTATTCTTAATAATCTTGAAAGGTGCGCAGATTCAGAAAACATTTTTTTGTTTTTGGAAAAAGAGGTTGGCAATGATATCCTGGCGTTGTTTAAAAAAAGTGCGGAGAAAATACAAAAATTTGATTTGCTTTCAGGCGCAAAATTAAAAAAATGGATTCAGGAGGAGGCAGGCAAAAGAAAAATAAAATTATCCTTAGATACTCAGGATAAAATAACTGAGAAATACAGCAGTGATCTATGGCGTGTTTCTTCAGAAATAGATATCTCTGCCTTGGGAGGAGAAATAAAACGGGCTGAGACAAAAGAACAATATAATCCTTTTCAGATTTGTGATGCTTTTGCTTACAAAGACAGGAAAACAGCCTGGATTTTGTTTCAAAAAGCGCTTTTTAATGGCATAACCGCAGAAGAAGTTTTCTGGAAAATCTGGTGGCAAATAAAAACTTTAATTTTAGTAAAAAATCAACCCCACGGCCTTAATCTGCATCCTTTTGTCATTAAAAAAACATTGAGAAATATAAATAATTTTACCAAAGAAGAATTAAATAATTTATCATGGCAATTAGTAAATCTTTATCACAAAACCCGCAAAGGCCAGGCAGAATTCGAAATCGGCTTGGAAAAATTTATTTTAAATATCTAATGTCCGCCCGGAGGGAGTCGCCTAAGCGCAAGATCTCGGCCTATGAATATAAATTGCTGTGGGAATCTATGGTTAAAAATAAAACAACATCTTTCTTAATAACCTCGTAAATTACTCGCAAATCCGCCGTTATTTTTATACTTCTGCATCCTTTGTATTTTCCATGCAGTTCGTGATTGTTGAGAATTGGATGAAAGGGATTTTGCAGAAAAACATTTCTTTTCTTCTTAAATTTTTCTTTTTCTTTTTGATTAAGCTTTTTGTACTTTTTTGCAAAATTTTTATGAAGAAAAATTTTCATAGAGAATTCAGATATATATCCATCTCCTTCGCAGTTGCAAAAGGCCCGGCAATATTTTTACCGGCTTTATAATCTTTTTTCGCTTCTTTGATGAAGTTTTCCAGATAAGGGGTCATTCTCGGAGCAACGGAAAAATACACTTCTCTGTTCTTCACAAGTTGTTTGAGAGAAGCATTAATTATTGCGCTCAAGGAAAGCCCTAACTCTTGAGCGATTTTCTGAGCGCTTTCTTTGACCTCTTTGTCGGTTTTAATATTGATTAAAGTTTTCATCCCGTTAGAAATATAAATTAAAATATCTAATAAATCCATTCATCCCGCCAGATTATTCATTACCTAATCTTTTAAATAAGATTGGTGAAATTTCTAACGGGATTCATATATCTAAAGTATATACAATGGTTAATTGTATGTCAACAGAGATAGGTGTGGACAAAATATCGTGTCCGCCCGGAGGGAGTCGCCCCGCACCAGAACAAGTTCGGTGCGGGGTAAAAACCCCAAGGGAGCTGCGGCATTTACCCCGTATCAAATTTATCCTTTTTGTCCACCCGCCAGGATTCGAACCTGGGACCGTTTGCTTAAAAGGCAACTGCTCTACCAACTGAGCTACGGGTGGATCTTTATGAACCCGTCTTTTATTATTTTTTCAATATAATCCTTTCTTTTTAATTTCTTTAATTTTCTCTCCACCGACCTAGCTTCTTTTAAGGTCGCGTATTTTTGTGAAAAAACTAAATCTAATTCACCCAATCTTTTTGTTGAAGGCGTAAAACCTCTCTTGTGATGACTTAGTCTTTCCTGCAAGTCGATCGTGCTTCCAATATAGAACTTTTTATACCTTGCACTTCTTAAAATATATACGATTGCCATTTATTTTTATTACTGAGCCCCGACGCGCTTCGCGGTCGGGGCCCCGACCTCCGACGTAAAGTCGGAGCGTCGGGGCTACGGGCGGATAAAAAATTTACACATGACGATCTGCCAAAACAAAAGCGCCAAAGGCATCCGGTTTTATAACTGCTTCTAATCCATATCCTTTGACCATTCCTACCACAGTGTCAACAAAATCTCTAGTGGCTCCGCGCCTACCCACATCAATATGGACGCTTATTTTATCATCCCCGCCTGCAACCCTCCCACAGCTACGCAGTTGCTGGAGGGTAGCATTGCGGGCAGGCCAAAAAAGATCCTCGCCTAATTTGTCCTTGAGTTTGCTTCTCAATTCTTGGGTCATGGTGATTGATAGCAGTGCTTCTTTATAAATTCTGTCCCGCAAAGTAGGGCAGAATTTTCTTTCTGATTTTGTCCAAAAATATCTTCCGCCATTGCCCACCCTTAAAACAGCAATGGCCGTAACAAAATGCGTGTGGTTTGATCCTTGGGAATCCGTACCCACTGTGATTTTATATTCTGATTCCGAATCATGGTGAACATAATTAATAATCTCTTCAACCACTTCGTCAAAGTTTATATGTTTTCCCAATGTTTCATTGTAAAATTTTATGTCCCTCATAATTTTATAGAGGAAGGTCTATGGCAAACAACCCCGGACCTAAAAGCATTAAACTAACTGCAATAATAAACATCAAAAATTTTAGAATTTTTCTTTCCACAGGAATTTTTTGAATTCCTGCCTTGATAACCTCGGTTGCTATCATGGCCATAATTACTAAAGCTGCGATTTGGGTAAGCAATCCCAAGGCGACAAAAACAGCAGAAATTATCTGAGTGATATCAATGGATTTCTGGCATTTGTCGTTAGTTTTCTTGAAAGAAAGATAGCCTATTCTTATTAATACAAGAGCCAGGGCAATCCTTAAAAGAAAAGGAGCCAGATAAGAATAATTAAAAAGCTCGGGGAAAATACTTAGCATGATTTAATATTATATTTAATAGGAGCTCCAGTCAATAATTTCCCCGTTTTCATCATAGAGAATAATTTTCTCGTGGTCATTGTTCCAAAGCTCGCTGCTTCTTTTCAGGTATACTCTGTATTCTGGTTTGTAAAAATTAGAATCTCTTTTATGCCATCTTGCGCACCCGTTATAATTTAGTCTTTCATTTATATATTCCTTGCAGCTGCTGGAAAGTTCTGCTGCCAGGGTAATATAGGCAGTGCATAGTTTAAACTCTCTAGTTATGTAATCAATGCATTTGTTGTCCAAACTTGCTGGCAGCATCTCGTCTTTTACAGGATCAGGGCAGTTGCGCGCTAGAGCAGGAATAAAATTCTGCATTTGGCTGAGATAACCGATGCATTTGTTTATTAGGAAACTTGTTCCAATGGGACTTTGTCCAGTGACAATTATAGCCTTGTCTCCGGGATTAAGAAGAATATCCTGCTGCTGGTTTATTTCTCCTAAAAAAGGCAATTGGCTGGCTTGGCCTATTTTTACTTTTATTCCATTTTGGTTTTCCAGGGACCAGTTGCTAATATTTATCAGTTCTTTATTGCTAGAAGAGGCCCATATTTCTATGTATTCCTCTTGAAGGTCGGATTTTTTGGCATTAGAACCAAAAGATAAGTTAGCTGTATATTTATAAATTGAATTTTCAGCGGCTTGTTTAAAGGATGTTCCTATAAAAGGACCGCTGGTGGAAGAAGGCCTTGACGGACCGCCTGAAAAAAGCCAGACAAAAAACAAAAGCACCAAAAAGCCCAAAGCCAGTAACAAATCTTTTTTCGCCTGGTCGTCCATAATTATTTTTCTTCCTGCGATTTTATTTTTAATAAAAACAAAATATCTTTTTTAAGATTTTCTTTAACCCAGGACTTTGTTTTTTGGTCCAACAATTCTCCCATGCCGGACAGCATGCTTTTTTCAGGCATTGATTCAATAAACCCGATAATTTTTTGAAGATAATTTTTAAATCTCATTTTTGTTCTTTTTTCAACAATTTCCTTGTTAATCTGCCAGTTGTTTTTAAGAAAAAACCAAATATCAAATATGTCGCGGTTGGCGGTTTTTCCGCGCTCAGTTGCGGCAACCAATTTATTGGCAAACATATCTTCTTTTTTCATAACGAGCATGGGAATCCCCAGATAGTTTTTAAGCTCGTATTTTGAGCCAAAATTTCTTTTGTTGATTTCTATCTTTATATTACTCGTTTCTTTTGAATAAGACAGAATGAATAAAACAGTATTTCTTTTGTTGTACTTCTCTTTAATTTCACCGTAATTTTTTAATATATTTTCCAGTTTTTTAAAAACATGATCTTCTTTAGTCTCGTCAATCAGGTCAAAATCTAAATCAACAGAAAAACGGCTAAGGCTATAAAAAAGAAACGCTGCTGTGCCGCCCTTAAATCCCAAAAGCGGCCCAAGCGAAGTGTCGCTATAAATGTCTTTAAGAATCTGAAGCAAGATATTTTTATGAATGTTTTTGTCCAGCATAATAAAAGTTTAACCTTTTTTCCATTGCCTGATTCTCATAGATTTTAATTATCTCAAAACATTTGTTCCAGTCAATAGATTTTAAATTGTCAAAATGATAATTCTTATTAAAATAAAGAATATCTAAAAAGGCCCTTTCTTTTGAGGCAATATAATAGTTATTTTTTTCTTCAATCCCTAAAGAGTTTGTTAAAACCTTGTCTTTAATTTTTTTATAGCTATAACTCTGGCCATCGCATTCTATTTTACGGGAAAGATATGTTAAAATAAAAATATCGCGGTAATACTGGAAGACCACACCTTCTTTAAAAAGAATTGTTTCCAAGCTAATGTAGGAAGGAGTATAAATTTTGGCAGCCAGTTCAAGTTTGTCGTAATTTTTATCTTTGCTATAAATACCCTTTCTTATTCTATGAAGGTCGCCTTTTTTTACAAAATAATTTATTTTTGCGCACAGTTTTTCTTCGTTTGTTTCCGCCAATATCAAAGATATATCTTTAAAGGTAAAGACGGTGTTTTTTAACCGGAATAGATCTAAAACTCCCTTTTTCTTCATAATCTTGAACTAAACATAATAATAATTCTAACCTTTAGTTTAGGTTAATTAAAACTCTAAATCAAGTTAATCTGTGGATATTTTATAAATTTGCAATTTAATTGTATAATATAACCAATGCTTGATTTGGTTAAAGAGCGCAATAAAAAGCCGCGCAGAAGCATAATAAGGTATAATAAAAGATATGTTAGAATATAATAAAAATCAAATAAAAACGGCGCGAAAGAAATATAGCCTCGATTTTATTGTCCTTTTTGGGTCATCGGCGAAAGAAGTATTTAAAAAAACAAGCGATATTGATATCGCCATAAAATCACCTTCTCCAATTGGTTTAAAACAGTACTCGGAGATTCAATCCGAAATTGCAAAAGCATTTAAAACAAAAAGTGAAAAGATTGACTTAATTGAAATTTTATACACATCGCCTATTTTAATGCGGCAAATTGCAAAATACGGCAGGTTGTTAGCGGGCAATTTTTTGGAATTTAAAAAATTTCAAGCAGCAGCCCTTAAAAAATATTTTGATACAAAAAAATTCAGAGATTTAACCAAAAGGTACATAATTCAAAATTTATATGCTCGATAAAGAAATTATTGAGAAAAAGATAAAACAAATTATTTCCTATTTAAATGAAATAGAGCCGGTTTTGAAATTAAATTTTAAGGATTATAGAAAAGACGTTTATAAGATTCGTACCCTCGAGCGAAATACCCAGTTAATAG
>JAHJXC010000081.1 GCA_018827845.1 Patescibacteria group bacterium | reverse complement strand
TATGCCTTAATTCAAAAAAATGTCGCACCCCTTAAAACGTTGTGTTAGGATAGATATAGTTCATCGGTAATCTGATTTAAGATTATCGCCCCTATATTTGTCCTTTAAAAACAGAATGCTAACTGATTCTAATTCAAAAAAATTATCAACTACGAATGATTTAGCTATTTCCCTGAATGTTTCCAAGAGCACAGTTTATCGTTTGATCGAACGAAGAGCGATCCCTTTTTGTAAAGTGGGCAGGTCTATTCGTTTTGATGAAAAAGATATTGCGCTTTATCTGCAACAAAATCGGGTGGAATCGGTTGGTTAAATACGATATGTCAACAAGAAAAATTAGAAATTCGTGGTGGATTGACTTTAGATTTAATCGTGTGCGGCATCGGAAAAAAAGTCCGGATAATTCAAAAGCCGGAGCAGAGGCATATGAAGCAGTGATGAGACAAAAATTGGCAAGAGGAGAATCTTTAGTCAATCCGGACAAAAAGAAAAAAGAGCAAAAGCAGCAATTTAAGGAATTTGCCTGGAAATGGTTTGAAACTTATGTAAAAACCAATAATAAGTGTTCGGAAGCAAACCGCAAGAAATATACTCTGCGAACTCACCTAGTTCCTTTTTTTGGCAAAACGTTGATTAGCGAAATAACGACTTTGCAGATAGAACAATATAAGGCGAAGAAAATTAATGAAGGACTGGTGAATAAAACCATAAACAACCATTTGACGGTTTTGAGCCCTTGTCTTCGCGCTGCACAGGAATGGCTTGATTTAGAAAAGATGCCAAAAATAAAGATGTTGAAGATTCCTCCGCTCAAAATTGATTTTTTGTCGCCTGAAGAATGCGAGCCGCTATTGGCTCATTCTAAAGGCGTGTGGCGCGAAATAATCCTGATGGCGCTGAAAACAGGCTTGCGACACGGCGAATTGAAAGCATTAAATTGGGCAGATATTAACTGGAATAATAAAACGCTAACGGTCAGACATTCTTGGTGCGAGTATCGAAAAGCTTTGGATTCGCCCAAAAGCAATCGAGAAAGGCACATTCCATTGACTAATGAATTGTATGAGATGCTTGCGCAACGAAAACAAGCAGAAGGATCTGTTTTCTTGGACGAAAGAAAACAAAGGTTTAACAGCAAACGATTGAATCAAGAAATAAGCAAGGCCTGTAAAAAAGCTGGGCTTAGAGAAATAACGTGTCATACTCTCCGGCATACATTCGCTTCTCATTTAGCTATGGCAGGAGCGCCATTGAAAGTCATACAGGAATTAATGGGTCACGCAAACATTCAGACCACTATGCGTTATGCTCATCTGTCTTCTTCAAGTCTTAGAGAGACAATAAAATTATTGGAACCCAAGCGAGCAATTCTGAATTTTGGGCAACAGGTGGTCAACATTGGGCAACATCCTTTCAGCATCGCAGTAGATGATCGAGCTTCTAATTCCGGATAAAGCATTATTTTAAGCGATGAAATAGAGATAAAAATTTGTTGCGGGGACCGGATTTGCGCCGGTGTCTGGAGGTTATGAGCCTCCCGGCCTACTGCTGGCCCACCCCGCATCTAAATTATAAATCACCTTGAAAAATAATGCAAATTTAATTAGAATAAAATAATATGCCGAAGTAGTTCAGTGGCAGAACGCTTTCTTGGTAAGAAAGAGGTCGGGAGTTCGATTCTCCCCTTCGGCTCAATATTGCCCCTTTAGTTCAGTGGCAGAACAGTGGTTTCGTAAATCACATACGTCAGTTCGATTCTGGCAGGGGGCTTAAAATTATGAATCAAGAATTAAGCAAAAAATTAGAAAAACTTGAAAAAGAGATGCAGAAGCCGGATTTTTGGCAGGACAAGGAAAAGGCGCAGATAGCCATAAAAGAAATTAACGCTTTAAAAGCTCAATTAACAGGCAAAAGCAAATATGACAAAGGGGATGCTGTTCTCACGCTTTTTTCCGGCGCCGGCGGTGATGATGCTGAAGATTGGACCTATATTCTCTTTGAAATGTACAGGAAATTTGCAGAAACAAACAATTGGGATGTCAAAATTCTCCACCAGCACCAAAGCGAATCAGGCGGGCTGAAAAACATTACTTTTGAGATTACTGGCAAGGGCGTTTATGGTATACTAAAGAATGAGTCAGGGGTGCACAGACTGGTGCGAATCTCGCCTTTTTCTGCAAAGAAACTTCGTCATACTTCTTTTGCGCTTTTGGAAGTAATTCCTAAGTTTGTGGCGCCTGAGGAAATTGAAATTTCTGAAAAAGATATTAGAATAGAATTAAGCAAGGCAGGCGGTCCGGGCGGGCAAAATGTCAACAAAAGAGAAACAGCAGTGCGAATCGTCCATTTGTCCACCAATATAGCCGTCCATATAGATTCAGAAAGATCTCAGTCCCAGAATAAAGAGCGCGCGCTTGAGATTTTAAAATCAAAATTATACAAATACAAACTGCTTCAGCAGGAAAAAGAAAAGGAGACGATGAAAATCAGCAAGATTGTTGATGCTGAATGGGGGCATCAGATAAGATCCTATATTTTCCATCCATATAAGCTGGTAAAGGACCATAGAACCGGAATTGAAACAAGCGATGTAGAAAGTGTTTTAGGCGGAGAACT
>JAHJXC010000080.1 GCA_018827845.1 Patescibacteria group bacterium | reverse complement strand
TTCTTGAACTTCCCAAAAAACAATAAATGCAATGCCGGTGAGCAATCACCGGCCTTTTTCTTTTCTTTACTTTTCTTCAAATTTTTGCAAATATATATAGTAATGACCTTAAGGAAAAGAAGGATTATATTGGTTTTATGCATTCTGGTATTTTTGGTGATAATGCCAATGGTTTTAATGTATTCCAACGGCTACCGCTTGGACTCCCGTTTTCATCTGACCAAAACCGGCGGTCTCTATGTTTCCTCACCCATTTCCGGATCCCAAATTTTTGTAAACAACCAGCTAAAAAGAACCACTAATATTCTTCAAACCGGACTTTTTCTTCAAAATCTCAAACCGGGAACATATTCTATCCTAATTGCCAAAGAAGGCCGCTGGCCGTGGAAAAAAGAGATTGAAATAAAAGAGCAAATGGTGTCAGAAGCGCGCGCCCTTCTTCTTCCGCTTGACCCTGAAGGCAAAGTTTTACATCGGGAAGACCTTTCTCCTTTAGAAGTTTCAAAGTACGACGAAATCCTTGCTTCTCTTTCTGCAACTTCAACGATAACAGAAAAATTTACCAATCATGACAGGCAAAGACTCTGGTGGAATCCGAAAGAAAATAAGGTTTGGGTTGAATGGCTAAAAGATGAATCCAGCCGTCCATACTATATGAGCAAAAACAATGTTTTAGTGCTTGATTCCATATATCCTGTCAGAAGCGCTGACTTTCTCCCTGGCCGGCGCGATGTCATTATTGTGGCAGTGCAGAACGGCGTTTTCGCTATTGAAATAGACGACAGTGGCGGAAGAATGCTCCAGCCTATTTATAAAGGAAAGGAGCCGATATTCACAATATATAAAAATGATTCCTCAATTTATATCCTGGATGAAAAAACTCTAATGGAAATAAAACTTGAATAAAAAATGAAACTGGCAACCGTTATCCCAATTACAAAAGGGGTCTTTCGACAGGAACTTTCTTATTTCACTTCAAAAAATATTGAACCAGGCACCTTGGTGATGATTCCGGTGCGCCAAAAAACAGTGCCGGCTCTGGTAATTTCTTCTCAGGATATAAAAAAAATAAAAACAGACATACGCAAGCTAGAATTTTCTTTAAAAGCTATAAAGGATATCGGATCAAAAAATTTTCTCAAACCAGAATTCATAGAAGCATGCAGAGAAATAGCCGATTATTTTATTTCTCCTTTGGGAGCAGTGATAAAAGATTTTGTGCCTCAAGCTGTTTTGGGAAACAATTCTTTTGTTGGCAGTTACGCTGAAGCACCCGGGACTGAGCGCCGGCATTATGAGATTATTTTATTCCAGCAGCCAAGAGAAGACCGGCTCCAGTCTTACAAAAGCATCATCCGGGAAGAATTTGCCAAAAACCACTCTGTTTTTTTCTGCGTCCCCACTGCTGTTGACATCGAAATGCTATCTTCAGATATTAAAAAAGGCATTGAAAAATATACCGTAACCCTCCATGCCGGGATGCCGGGCAAAAAAATCAGAGAGTTATGGAATTATGTCCTGAAAGAAGAACATCCTCTTTTAATAATTGCCACAAGATCATTTTTATCTATTCCCAGAAATGATTTGGGCACTTTGATTATTGAACGCGAGGGCTCATCTTTTTATAAACTTCAGGCAAGGCCGTATCTGGATATAAGAAAGGCAGCGGAAATTATTGCCTCAAAACTAAAGATGCGGCTTATTTTAGGAGACAATATTATTAGAACTGAAACTTTTTATAGAAACAGGCTGACAAATTCGCACAGAATTCTGTCAGGGGCCGATCAAATTTTGGTTGATATGAAAAAAAACCAATTCCAAATTATAAGTCTGGAGCTCGAAAAAATATTAAAAGAGGCGATTGAAAAAAATGAACATATAATTCTTTTTATAAACAGGCGCGGCTATACATCCATCACTGTCTGCAATGATTGTCTGCGGCCGATTCTCTGCGAAAAATGCGATTCACCCCTTGTTATCCATAAAGACCCTGCGAGCAGAAAGGTCAAGCTGATATGCCATAAATGCCTTACGGAAACAATAGTGCCTGACCAATGCCCATATTGCCAGAGCTGGCACCTGCAAAGTTTAGGAGTGGGAATCCAGAAAGTGGCAGAGGAAATTTTAAAAAAATTCCCCAATGCAAAACTGTTCAGAATGGACAGTGATATAATAAAAACAAAAAAATCCGGCGATCAAGTTGTTGAAAAATTTTTCAATACCCCGGGCGCTATTCTTATAGGAACAGAGATGATTTTTTCTTATATTAATAAACCAGTGGAGAAAACAGCCGTGGTTTTTATAGACGCTCTTTTCACCCTTCCTGATTTTAGGATTAATGAAAAAATTTTCCAGATTCTCTTAAGATTAAGATCATTGGCCAAAAAGACTTTTTTAATACAAACCCGCCTGGCAAACCATAAAATTTTTGATGATGTTGTAAAAGGAAATGTTTCCAGTTTTTACAAATCTGAACTGGAAGCAAAAAAACATTTCCAATATCCGCCATTTAAAACTTTTATCAAAATCACCAAAGAAGGCAGAAATAAAGAGGCAATAAAAAGAGAGGTTCAAGTTTTGACGAAAAAATTGGAAAAATGGGAACCACTTGCCTATTCAGCCTTTATTCCTAAAATAAAAAACCAGCATATCTGGCATATCATTATTAAACTTGACCCTGAAACCTGGCCTCAGCAGCATAAAGAATTGCGCGATATCCTCTCCTCTCTCACCCCGGACTGGAAAATCAACGTTGATCCAGAATCTTTGCTATAATAAAAAAATGGCAATAGTACAGAAAGAAAATAAAGTTTTAAGGCAAAAAGCCCAAGAAGTGCTGTTGGAAGAAATTAGAAGCAAGAAGATCAAGAATATTATTACGCTGATGAAAAAAGCGCTATCGCAAAGCAAGGATGGCGTGGCTCTAGCTGCTCCGCAAATCGGAGAATCTGTAAGGATTTTTATCGCAAAGGACCCTCCTTTGCATTCTACAAAGGAGGGTCCTTTGCGGCCACCAATGGTTTTTATCAATCCTGTTATTAAAAAAATTTCCAAAAAGAAACTAGTTGTTCATGAAGGATGTTTAAGCGTAGAAGGAATCTATGGGACTATCAAACGATCAGAAAAACTTACCATAAAGGCCTATGATGAAAATGGTAAAAAATTCACCCGTGGCGTTTCCGGCCTACTCAGCCAAATCATCCAGCATGAAATGGACCACCTGGATGGCGTATTATTCGTTGACAAAGCGATTCGTTTAGAAAAATATGCAAAACAATAAAACAAAATTTGTTTTCTTTGGCACTGGAGATTTTGCGGCCAGGATTCTGGATTATCTTCATAAGAACGATATTTACCCGATGTTAATTGTCACCACGCCTGATAAACCCAGAGGCAGAAAAATGCTTCTCACTCCCCCGCCAGTAAAACTCTGGGCGCAAAAAAATAATATTAAAACCATTACTGACTACTCTCTACTCTCTATTCTCTATTCTCTATTCATCGTTGCTGATTACGGAAAAATTATTCCCAAAGAAATTTTAAATATTCCAAAATATGGAGCGCTGAATATCCATCCTTCGCTTTTACCGAAATTCCGCGGCCCCTCGCCTATTCAATCTTTCATTCTGAGCGGAGAAGAAAAAACAGGAGTTACAATAATAAAGATGGCAGAAAAAGTTGATGCAGGACCAATAGTTGCAATCTCAAATTTCAAATCTCAAATCTTAAATCTTTACTACAAAGAACTAGAAGCAAAACTGGCGGAATTGGGAGCAAAACTTTTAATTGAAACCTTGCCTAAATGGATAAAACAAGAAATTAAACCACAAGAACAAGATCACAGTCAAGCAACTTATACTAAAAAAATCACCAAAGAAGATGGATTGATAAAAACCGGGGATTCACCCGAGATTATTGATAGAAAAGTTCGCGCTTTTACGCCTTGGCCTGGCGTTTATTTTTTTGTTTACCCGCCTAAATGCAAATCTTTTGGCGGGCAAGACAATAAAAAAATCAGAATTATTATTACTAAATCAGAAATTAAAAATGGCAAACTGATTATTAAACGCATTAAACCTGAAGGCAAAAACGAAATGCCCTTCAATGATTTCCTGAAAGGCAATAAGGATCTTGAACCGCAGATTCAAAAACTAACAAATTAGGCCACAAACGGCACAAAGGCAAAGCCGGGATATGATTGCTCTTCAAAAACACCGCCGTCTTTTTTGATTAAAAGAAAAATTGTATTCCCGACAGGTACAACCAATCTCCCTCCAATCTTTAGCTGTTCTTTCCATGCCGCAGGAATCTCTTCTCCTGCTGCAGCTGCAATAATCCTGTCAAAAGGCGCCTGTTCTGGCATGCCCTTAACAGCGTTATAATTTAAAAATTTTACAATTCCGCTTTTTATAAAATTATATTTTGCAACATTTCTTCTGCCAAAATCCGTTAATTCAGGAATAATCTCAACAGCAAAGATTTTTCCGCTTTCCCCCGCAATATCTGCCAATAAAGCAGTCTGCCAGCCAGACCCGGACCCAACATCCAAAATTTTATTACCCGGTTCTGGCTGAAGAAGCTCCAGCATAAAAGCCACGGTTAAGGGCTGGGAAATTGTCTGACCATAGCCAATGGGAAGCGGAGCATTTATGTACGCCTCATCTCTATGTTCATCAAGCACAAAATCCTTTCTGTCAATTCTTTGAAAGGCCTCAATAATACCGGGCGTCTTAAGATACCCAGAACTAATTAAATCTTTTACCATCTGTTTCATTTTAGTATTTGAGAATATTTTTGAGAAGTCTTGCCCCGCGCCTGGACAAAGAAATTTTTTTATCTTTTGTTTTTTGCAGTTCCATTTTCATCAGATCTTTTGCATTCTCAATGGCAGTATATAAATCAGTGTGCCTGGCTTCAACGCGGACTGTCCTGTCAAAATGAGGAACAGGAATCTGGATTTCTGCCCGATAAATATCCCCGCTTTTCTGACCCTTGGTAGTCAAACCAATCTCAACCCATGCCTGAATACCACCATCAGGGTGGCTTATAAATTTATCCAGATTGCTTATTTTCTGCTCAACAAAGTTTTTCAGCGCCGGGGTAAACGCCATGTTCGTCGCCTTAATATTCACTCTCATGTTATTAATATAACATAGTATACCTGTTGGTGCACCTCCGCCATTCTTTTGTTTCCTCGCCTTTCTTAAAAATCTCCATGGCCCAGTCAGTTGACCATTCCAAATCAAAAGCCTGCTCATCGCTGATTTCAGGATGGGCGCAGTTATTAATCTGCCACACTCCTCTGGAGCGCACAGGCTTTTGGGTTTTCGCGCAAATCAAATGACTGTCCCCTAAGGCGTCGGGCTCAATCTGCGACTCGCATCGCGCTATGAAAATTATTTTTTCTTCGTCTAAATTATTTGCGCGAGCCTGTTCTCTTATCAGATCTTCAGAAGTTTTAACGGTGATTTCCTGTCTTTCAATCGCATCTGGCTCAATATGTGTCTTTGCCAGCTCAATGGGCATTAGCCCTGCCAAGGCAAGGCCAACCGCCACAATCGTAGCTGACAGCGATTTGTAGATTAGAATACTAATAAAATTCAATCAAAAAAGCCCTTATTTTTGGGCTTATATTAAGATGCTAGCATAGTCCATTACCTTAGTCAATATCCGCCCCTTCTATTTTGATTTAATGATACAATAAATTAGAGTTCTTTAAAATGTCTAAAATAGAAAGGGGGATTTGTTTGAGATGAGAAATAAAAAAACCAAGTGGGAAAAAGATGCGGAAGATTATATCATTAAAAATTATGGGGCCTTGTCTACTAAAGAAATAGCCGAACACCTCAAGACCACGGTTAATAAAGTAAGATGCAAGGCAGCTCATCTGAGGGGGAAAAGGCAACCGGTTTTTAAATATCCATTTATTAACTGGCAAGACCCTGAAATAAAAGCCCAACTTTTTACCGAATATGGCGGCAAGCCAACCCATCAAGTTGCTGAAAAGTTTGGCAGAACAGCTTCGGCAATTTATCGGGTAGCCAGAAATTTGGGAATAAGTTTTAGGGGCAATACGGGAAGATACACTTTTGTAGAACTAGCAGAGTCATTGAAAATTGATTATAAAACAATTAAGAAATGGCCGGGGCGTGGATTAAAAATTACTGATTATGCCAAAGATAGTCTTACCTATAGTTTAAGTAGAAAAGGAGCAAGAAAAATAGAGGAACCAAAATATTTCTGTGCCTTAATTGACTTGGATGACTTAAAGAGATTTTTGAAGTCGAGACCCGAGGCCTGTGACCTTACAAAACTGGACGAAGAGACGAAGCATCAATTGGAATTAAATAACCTTAAAATTGTTTGGAAAGAAAAGAAAGTGAGTTGTAAAAAGTGCAACTATGATTTTTGGACAGCTCTTCAGAATAATAAGTTAAGATGTCCAAAATGCGGGAAATTAGTAAGTAAATGGGCGATTGACTACCGATAAAACCATCCCAAAGCCTCGGTTTTATACCGAGGCTTTTTATACTGATTTTCGTTGAAAATGATCCATTTTAGGTAAATCAAGGGTATTACCTATGTATCTCATCTTTTGCAGGTTTACTTTGGATAAGAGTAATCATTTTTTGTTGAGTAGACTACCCCATCAGTACAGGTCACTTCAGAAACTGGCGAATAAGAACTCCTCGATTCTACATCCCAATTTTCGTTATCTCCGGTATCAACGTATTGATAGACTGTCTGTCTTCCTCGGCTATAATTATAACTCTTATATCCGTAGGTCCCTTCGGCGCACTTACAGAATTTTTTTGCCTGACTGCTGTTTCTGTAGAGATACTGATTTCCTCCACTCCAACATATTACCGCTGCTGGTTTTTCTGAAACGCTGACTAAAGCAGTATCAGAGCCAGTTAAACCGCCATTATCAGTCACGGTCAGGGTAACAGTATAAGTGTCAGCTGCTGAATAAATATGGCTGGTGGTCACCCCGCTGGCAGTTGTTCCATCGCCAAAATTCCAGGCATAAGAAACGATTGTGCCATCAGGATCGGAAGAACCAGAGCCATCAAAATAAACCGTATCTCCAACAAAAGCTGATTGATTGGAGCCGGCATTGGCTACTGGTGGATCGTTAACATTATCCACGGTGACCTTGATAGAAGCGGTGGCTGTCTGACCGGCAGTGTCAACTGCAGCAGCAGAAAGAGTATGTTGTCCATCGGCAATACTAGTTGAGTCCCAAGAAGCTTCATAGGGGCTAGCGTCATCAGAACTTAGAAGTACACCATCAACATAGAAATCAACTTTTGTTACGCCATAATCATCAGATGCTGTAGCAGTTATGGTAACTGTGCCTGAAACCACTGCTCCCTCAGCTGGAGAAATAATACTTACTGATGGTGGATTATCAACTGGCCCGGCTGTCCAATTTAAAGCAGATGCTGCATTAACAAGGCCATAACCATAAACATTATCTCTGCCAGATGCGCCAAGATCATCAGCGGTTGATTCAAGAACTGCCATAACTTGAGCAGGCGATATTGCAATGCCCTTTGAAATAACGAGCGCGGCAACTCCGGCCACATGAGGCGCTGCCATTGAAGTTCCTTGATAAAAATAATATCCCCAATTATTAGTGGTTCTGCTAAAAGTCTGCTGAAGAATACCATCTCCATAGCCATCCCCATTCTGGTCAACATTTAAATCACCGCCAGGAGCTACTAAATCAATTGAGGAACCGTAATTAGAATAAGACGCGCGAGTTTCATCATAACGAGTGGCGCCCACAGCAATAACGTAATTGTCATAAGCAGCAGGATAAGAAACGCTAGAAGAGCCATCATTGCCTGAAGCTGCCGCAATAGTAACGCCTTTGTTATAAGCATAAGCCACAGCATCCTCTAGATATGAGGCCGGAGAAGATCCGCCCAAAGAAAGATTAATAATTTTTGCGCCATGGTCAGCAGCCCAGCGTATACCGTCAGCAACATCTGCATAAGTTCCGCTCCCATTATTATTCAAAACCTTGATTGGCATAATTTTCGCAAGGTAAGCAATACCAGCCACTCCAAGATTATTATTAGTGCTTTGAGCAATGGTTCCTGTAACATGCGTGCCGTGGCCATTGTCGTCATTAGGATGGCTGTCATTATTAACAAAATCATAACCAGCCACAAAAGAGGTGTTGGCTAAATCAGGCGCAAGATAATATCTGTTGCGAAAACTTTGATAATAATTTTCATAAGCCACGCCGGTATCTATTACAGCAACTATCACGCCTGCCCCATTAGAAATATCCCAGGCATTTTGCATATGAATTCCAGCATAAACAGGATTATCAAAATTCCACTGATAAGAATAATAAGGATCATTAGGAACCATAAAGGCATGAGCAATATAATTTGGCTCAGCATAGGCAACATCAGAACGGTTCTTGTAACGCTCCAAAGCGCTTTCTACAGTTTCGTCTATAGGGAGACGGATCCGGCGGTATCTCTCCTCGTTTTTGAACTTCACAACAATCTCATCTTTTAAATAATCCGAATTGCTGCCCCTTAAATTATCTAGTTTCATTTCAAATAAAACAGGGTCTTTTTGCGCTATAAAATCGAAGTTAAAAAAGGGCATACCAACAATGGCAAAAGATGTTAAAAGAACGCTTATTTTTCTAAGAGTATTCATATTTTATATTTTACTCCCCCTTTTCTTTATGGCAATAATAGATATCCCCAGGAGCAAAATGAATATTATTACCGCGAGATAATAAGGATTTATATCGCTCAAGCCAACGGCGCCGGCCAGTCTTGAAGGCCAGTCTTTCAAAATATTTATTCTTTTGTCCGGGGTTTTTTCCGGAGAGATAATTGGAGGGATAATTTTATTTTCTTCTGGTTCCGGGGTTGAGGCGCTCACCAGAGGAATTGAGTCAGACGCAGAAGCAAATAATTTTCCGGGCATTAATCTTGAAATTGCCTCTTTTATTTTTTGGACATTATTCTCTATTTCATTCAATGCGTCTCTTGCTTCAGACAGAGAAATTCCTCCTCCTCCTTTTATTTCTTCTATTCCTTCGGAAAGAGCAACTTCTGGCTCTGGTCCCATTATTTCAATTAAACTGGTGGCTATATTTGAATCTGCAAACCATCCGTAATCCAAAGTAGGATAGCGTCCGATAGCATTAACCTGCGCATAATTTGTATATGTTCCGGGAGTAGTGCTTGCATTAAAGACAACAGTATAAGTAATTGTAATTTCTTCATGAGGAAAAATCTCATCCAAATCCCAGCTCTCTTTGTGGATAACATCGCCATTCTTGTCTTTAATAACATCTGTAAGCACTGAATGATAAGATGATCCTCCGTCATTTGTGAGCACGATTTTATAATCAACTGTACTGCTTGCAGTTAACGGCCCTTCAGCATTATTTGTCTTAGTAATTTTTAAGACAGGAGTTGGCGTATACGGAATCTGAAGCCCTAGAGGAGTTGGAGGAGCCGGATTTTCTTTATAGGCCAGCAATGTTATAACATCAATATTATCTTTTGTATCTTCATCTGTCTCCATACTGGCAACAGTAACTGTATTATTAATAGTTGTATGCCCGACAGGAATATTGTCTTTTACTTTTGCCTCATAAGTGACCTCAACTGAATTGCCTGCCGGAATATTTCCGATATCCCATTCATTATCAAAATCAAGGAATGCCATATAATCATTATCAAATAAACTGCTTAATCTCACACCAGTAGCGTCAGCATCCCCTCTGTTCACTATAGTAAAATGATAAGAAACTCCGGATCCAGGGCCGACTGACGTTCCATGCGCCTCTGCCCTGCCTCCAACCCAGAGATCCGGCCTTCCAAAAGCTATATTACCCTCCCAGTCGCCGAAAATATTTATCATTGCCAAAAGCCAGTTTCCGCCAATTACATTTGTATTAGCCACATTCAAAACATTAGCGCCGGCATAAGCGCTGCCAGTGTTAATAATGGCATCGCCTCCGTTATCATCCACCTTATTCTCTCCTGTTAAAGCCATAACCTGAATATTATTGTTTATTTCAGCAGAATTTTGATTATCTATGGCCATTGAAGGCGTTGTAGAATCGCTTCCCGAGCTGAAAAGCTCTATGCCGCCTCCATCTTCTCTCCAGAAAATGCCTTGAGGTAGGCCAAAAATGTTGCCAGACCAATTACCATGCACGCGCACCAAAACCAAAAATGAATTATCATTGAAAATATTTGTATTAACCCGATTGATTACATTGGCGCTGGAAAAAGCATTGCCAGTCTGAATTGCTGAAGTTCCGTTATTATTCGTTTCATTATTGCCAGTGCCAGCGTTTGTATTAATATTATTTTCCACAACCGCCTCATTATCATTCTCAACTTTTACTTTGTTGCT
>JAHJXC010000079.1 GCA_018827845.1 Patescibacteria group bacterium | reverse complement strand
TTAAATTATTATTATTATATTTAATCTTTACATAATCAATGTCATTTCCTATTGCCAATGCTACATTGGCAGTTAATGTCCATGGAGTAGTTGTCCAAACAAGAAAATATGCATTCTCTTTGTTTTTAATTTTGAATTTTATATATATTGATGGATCAGAAACATCTTTGTAACCAAGATTAACTTCAAAATTAGAAAGCGGGGTTCCGCATCTAGGGCAATATGGAGAAACTCTATAATCTTTATAAACTAGCCCTCTTTCCCATAATTGTTTCAAAACCCACCAGACTGATTCAATATAGGAATTGTCCAAAGTCATATAGGAATCAGTGTAATCAGCCCATCTGCCAACCCTTTTTAGTGTTTTTTGAAAAATTTCCAAGCATGAAAAAACCGAGTCCCGCGCAGCTTTATTGAATTTTTCAATACCAATTTTTTCTTCAATTTCTTTTTTGCTTTTTACATTGAGTTCTTTCTCAATAAAATTCTCCACAGGCAGACCATGGCAGTCCCAGCCAACCCTACGCGGAACATTAAAGCCCTTCATTGTCTTATATCTGGCGACAGTGTCTTTGATAGTGGCAGTTAAAATATGGCCGTAATGAGGCTTGCCAGATAGAAATGGCGGACCGTCATAAAAAGAAAAGAGCGGCTTGCCCTGAGCTTGTTGAAGGGACTTCTGAAAAATTTTGTTCTTCTCCCAAAATTTTAAGATTTCTTTTTCATTCATAAAAACTATAAAGCATTATATAAAACCTCAATATTTTCTTTGGTAATCCCAACATAAAATTCAGCCATCTTGTTGCGAAGCCAAAAAAGCATTGAAAGCTGATTGCGCCAGCGATTGTCTTCAATAGTAAAATCAATAAGTCCTATTGCCCTCTCAATTGAGGACAAAAAATTATTTTTGTCTTTGCCCTGCCATGTTTGAGCACGCAGAATCTCTGCTCCAATCGCGCCAATCTGCTGGCTTTTTGTAAATTTTTGCCATTTTTCTAACTGCATAACAATTTTTTTATAATTTTTTCAATACTTTTTCTGATTTCTTTGTTTTCAATTTTCATTGAACGGTTCTTTTCAGCCGGCTTGATGTTTATCAAGGAAACAAAGTCAATGCGATTCCCTTCTTTGTATAAATTTGCCCCCCATAAATTTTTCTGACGAGAATTCTCTTTCTCAGTTAGTTCCTCTGCGCAATCTATATGAAATTCGCAGCCAACAGACAAAATTTCTTTTTCAATATCAACCATGAGTTTAACCATTGTTCCATACGAATCATTAAAAATCCTTTCCTTTTCGCTGTTTGAAATTTTCTCCTTAATAATCATAATATTACATTTTTTCTGGGGCTGAAATTCCCAATAATTTTAATGTATCTTGTAATATCTTTCTGGTCAATGCAACAAGCGCGATTAATTCTTTTTCATTTTTAGAGCCAATGACTTTTATGTCACGGTAAAACTGCGAAAATTCGCTTGCAAGTTCATAGGCGTAAACAGTCAATCTCTGCACCTGATAATCTTTGGTAATATCTTCAATCGTTTCCGGAAACTGAATGAGTTTCAAAATTAAATTCCTAACAGGTTTTGAAATTTGCCCGCCTGCATCGCTTGATGCGAAGCATCTGCGGGCAGGTAATTTGGATTTATTCAATATGCTATTCATTCTTGCGCCTGCGTATTGCACATAATAAACTGGATTTTTCTGCGAGCGCTCTTTTGCCAAATCCAAATCAAAATCCATATGAGTGGAGAGGGATTTTTCCAAATAAAACCAGCGAACCGCGTCAAGGCCAACTTCTTTTACTAAATCTTTCAGTAAAACAATATTCCCCTTTCTTTTTGACAGTTTTTTTCTTTCATCGCCCTTTTTAAGAGTAGCTAATTGGCTGATTAAAATATCCAAATCTGATTTCCACCCCAGCATTTTTTTCACTGCCATCATTCTTTTAACATGTCCTTGATGGTCCGCTCCCCAGATATCAATAATTTTTTTATAACCGCGCTTAACCTTATTTATATGATAGGCAATATCAGATAAAAAATAAGCAATCTCGCCGCTAGAACGCACTATAACCCTATCCTCATCATCTCCATATTTAGAAGTTTTCAGCCAAACCGCACCGTCCTTTTTATAAACCATTTTTTTCTTTTCCAATAATTCTATCGTCTTTTTAAATTCTTTCTTTTCCCGGAGCTGCAATTCTTCTGAAAACCAACGGTCAAATTTAATACCCAGAGATTTTATAAACTTCTCATTGTCTTCCTGAATCTCTTCGGCTATCGCATAGCCAACTTCGCTTTCGTCATCCACTTTCCATTTTCTCTTTTCTAGTTTCTTCTTCAGATAAGAAGTAAGATAGCTTGTTCCTTTCCCTAAAATCGTCTTTCCAAGTTCTTTTATCTGCGCGCTTTCTTTTGAATCATTAATAAAATACTCGCGCTCAACCTTATAGCCGGCTTTTTCCAAAACATTTGCCAGCGCGTCGCCGTAAAATGCGCTCCTGCCATGGCCTATATGCAATTCTCCGGTCGGATTGGCAGAAATAAATTCCACTTGAATTTTTTGTCCTAAACCTTGTTTAGGACAATCGGCTAGTTTTTTTAACCCCTCCATTAATCCTTTTTCCGACAGATAGAAATTCAAAAATCCCGGGCCAGCGATTTCAATTTTGGAAATATAAGGGGATTTTATTTTATCTGCAATTTTTTTTGGATCCTCCTTAAGCAAGATTGCCACATTGCTGGAATAATCTCCGAATTTCTCATTCGTGGAAACATTAAAATCAACCTTTTTATTTACCGCCCTCTCGATTTCAGATCTCAAAATATCTCTAATCATAAACTCATTTTATCATTAAAAAACAAAGAAAAAAAGGGCCGAAGCCCTTTATTTATAAACCGCTTGGATATTTTTTCCGGTTCCTCTGCAACTATCACATCCCCAACCATAACATTCAAGACAGGTTTCATCCATAACTAATCTGCCTTGAATAATTTCCGCAATTTTTATTTTGGGTAATTGTATTTCTGTGGGATCAAAATGAATCTGGAAAGTATGTCTAATAAAAATCGTTTTCTTTTCTAAAATTAGTGAGTCAAAATTAAAAGCATCCATTATTCCTATAATATCTCTTACTTCCATCTTAACCCTCCTTTTAAAAATCTGTCTATTACTATTCTTACACCAAAACAAAAGAGCCCGCAAGGGGGCCCTTAAATTATTTTTTATTTTTTGCAATTGTGGGTTTTTTCAATCATCAAATCAGTATCGCCGGAGATTTTCCCACTCGGCCATTTTATGGCGTCGGAAACTACCGTCTTTTTCTTTTCTTTTCCGCATTTCTTGCATTTTGCCATGATTATCTCCCCTCCAAAATACTTTTGTCTTTTCTGAGGCGCATAAGAGCTACCACCCATGTGTGTTCATACACATGAAGATCTTTGCATGACACAACCATTATTCCGTCCTCAACTCCAATCTCGCCTGCCATATATTCCTTGAGTAATTGAATCCCGCCGAGATTTACAGGAAATCCTCCCCATAAATCCCAACTCCGAAAATAAACCCAGAAGTGCAGTTTATTTTTATCTATCCAGGTATCAATGCCGCGTAAACACTGCGAGCTTGGTTTATTGTCAGGGTTTTTATTCCACTCATTACTGATATGTCTTTGTTTAATTATTTCTCCTGTCTCAGGATTAAAAATCTTTATAGATTCTTCGTATCCAATATCTCTGTCATAGAAATAGACTGTTTCCGGTCTGCCAACTGCCATATAGCAATGATTATTGCCATGGCCGGCTTCCTCGTAATGTTTTATTACCCATTCAATCAACCAATGCAGATCTTCGCCGTATGTGTAGTGCTCGTTTTCCTGCTTTTCTCCAGTCATCAGGTATGAAAGATAATCGTTTATGTCCTGTTCTGATGTAGGCGGAGGAATATTTGAACCTTCTGGCATAAGTGGATGAAGCGGCCTGGATCCGGGTTGTTGGATATTTATCGTTATTGGCATTCCAACCCTGTGTATTCCTTCATAACTCCCTTTGGTAATAAGATATTTTCTTCCTTGGTGCATTATTGTCCATAATGCCTGAAACCAAGCATCTGGAATTGATGTAGCTTCTATAAATGCAATCTTGCTCATATCTTTACCTCCTTTCTTGATTTAAACTGCCTCACTTCTACTCCTCTTCGTTTCAGTAATTGGATTGCCAATTTACCCTCTTTCTCCTTATATTCTTTTTCAAAAACAAATTCTTTTATACCAAGCCCTACCAAGTGCTTAGCACAATCATTACAAGGACTATGGGTACAATAAACAGTCACACCGCCCCTTAAATCTACATGCTGTTTATGCGCATTTGTAAGAGCGTTCATCTCTGCATGAGCGCCTCTGCATAAACCAGAGCCAGCAGGTAATTTTTTTCCGTGTTCATCTTCCTTGGCGCAACCAACTTCAATGCAATGCGGTTCGTTTTTGGGCGGACCGTTATAACCCGCGCATAAAATCCTATTTTCCAACATAAAAACCACTCCTGCTTTAATATACTTACATGTCGATCTTTTGCTATACAATCGGACAATACTCATAAACAATTCGTCCCAAGAAATTCTTTTAGCCATTTCTCTCGCCTTCCTTTATTTTATTTTCAAACTGCTCTCTAGCCCATTCCTAGCACAAAAATTATTCTATTACAATACCCATGCTGCGGGCGGTGCCGCTAATGATTTTCTCTGCCGCTTCTATGTCATTGGCGTTCAAGTCTTCCATCTTGCGCTGAGCGATTTCTCTTAATTGGGCTTTTGTAATCTTGCCAACTTTCTGCGCCGGCGCCTTGCCAGAACCTTTTTCTATACCAGCCGCCTTTCTAAGCAAGTCTGATGCCGGCGGAGTTTTTAATTTAAAATCAAAAGTTCTGTCTTCGTAAATAGTAATTTCAACCGGAATAATATCATCACCTTTGTCTTTGGTGGCTTCGTTAAATTTATTTACAAAATCGCCGATATTCAAACCGTGCTGACCCAAGGCCGGGCCAATAGGCGGAGCAGGAGTGGCCTTTCCAGCTGGAATCTGCAATTTTACAATTGTTTTTATTTTTTTTGCCATAATTTTCTAGATTTTTTTAACTTGTAGAAAGTCTATCTCCACTGGTGTTTCTCGACCGAACATTGAAACCAGTGCCTTGATTTTTCCTCTTTCCTCATCCACTTCATTTACCTTTCCTTCAAAATCTTTGAAAGGCCCGTCATTTATGCGGACAATGTCGCCCGGCTTAACGTCCATCTTATATTTCGGCTCCTTAACGCCCATTCTCTGAAACAACACATCTATTTCTTCTTTGGCCAAAGGAACGGGCGTAGTGCCTGCACCGACAAAGCCGGTTACGCGCGGAGTATTTCGCACCACATACCAGGAATCATCAGTAACAATCATTTCAACTAAAACATAGCCGGGATAAATTTTTTCCTCCACCACCACGCGCTTTCCTCCTTTTATTTTTATTTTTTTCTCCGTTGGCACAATGACATTGAAAATTTTGTCTTCCATGCCTAAAGATTCAATGCGCTGCCTTAAATTTCGCTTAACTGCATCTTCGTATCCCACATAGGTGTGAACCGCGTACCAATTTCTTCCTGTTTGTAATTTTTGTTTCACCATAAAAATTTATATTAGAAATTTGTTCACAAGGTATCCAAAAATTGTATCAAAAAAACCGAGGAAAATAGCCACGGCAATAGAAATGCCGACAACGAGCAGGGTAAAATTAATAGTCTGCTTTCTGGTCGGCCAATGGACATTTTTCAGCTCCACCTTCGTGCCTTTTATATAATTTATTAGCTTTGCCAACATAATACTAATTAATTTTCTTCTTAAAAAAGCCCCGTCCGGGCTTATAATTATAGGGTACAGGAATGAAAAAGGCCTGTCAAGAACAGGCCCTTATCTCTTTTATATTTTCTACTTTTCCAGATTGGACTTCAAGAAATATTTTTTTTTCAAGCATCCATCCTTGAACAGAGCGGATTGTATCTAAAGAGATTATGATTCGAGCGTCTTTCTCTTTGCCTTTGCATTTTCTTAAAAACTTTCGGGCCGCTTTTATGCCACCCGGAAAATTGTATTGTCCAATCAATCTATCAACCGCATGATTGGACACGCCTCCGTCTAACCAGCGGGTTCGTTTGGCCATACACAATCACCTCCTTTTTTGTTCTAGTTTTATTAAACTATATTCTCTTTAAAAAAACAAGGGCCTAGATAAAACTAGGCCCTAAAAATCTTTAGACGGCTTGAGGAAGCAGAATAGGAACATCTGATGCTGAACGAGATTCAAAAGATTGAATTTTTGTTTGGAGCTCGTCTTTAAGCCCCTGCAAAAAAACAATATTTGATTCAATGCTTTTCAGTTCGTAATGAAGGTGGTTGCCTTTCCTCGCTTTCCATACCTCTTTCTTTTTTTCTCCAAGGGCGTTTTTAAAAATCTCGGTAGAGATTTTTTTGCCCTTCAAAGAATCTGTGATAACAGTGTAAGCGTCAGCACGGACCTGTTCCTGCAAAGAAATGTACTCATCTTTTTTCTGCGCCAAATGATTTTTTAATTCTCCTAGACGCTTTTCAATTCTCTCGTATGCCCATACTGTAAAGGACGGGATTTTGCCGTCGCGAGCTAAACTGTGACCCGCCTCACCGGTATAAACCTGAAAACAATTCGTGCAAATCAAATGTCTGGTCTGCTTTTCATTTCCACAAATCGGGCACTCTCTGTTAATGCCTTTTTCGCCTTTTTCCATTTTTAAACCTCCTCTCCGCCTGAGACGGAGATTTTAAAAGTTTTTAAAATTAAAAACAAAAAACCTTAGAGATTTTCCTCCTTTCTTTGAAATTTTAAATCTAGACAAATTATATATTATTTAATCTCGTATGTCAAGTTGACAGTTATGGTAACCTTATTTTCACCTGCTGGAATTTCTGGGGCTGGAACAAATTCAGCGCCACCCATACCTTCTGCCATAGAGGTTCTATAAATCGGAAAATCTCCGCTTGATTCATAGAAACTGACCAAGCGGCCAAAACTAACA